>JBEAPQ010000020.1:0-6388 GCA_041164325.1 Planctomycetota bacterium
GAAGCCATCGACCTGTTCCTGCGCGAGGGCATGGTCCGCTACACCGCACAGTGGACCGGGGTCGCCTGGCTCCTGATCGGCCTCGGCTGGGCGCGCCTCGCCGCGCATCCGGGGCCCGTGAGCCTTCGAACGCCCGCGCCACGATGACCGCCCTCGTCGAGCTGCACGCGGTGACGCGCTCCTACGTCGAGGGAGGCCGGACCCGGGACGTGCTGCAGAGCCTCGACCTCGTCATCGAGCGTGGCTCGAAGGTCGCCCTCCTCGGGCGGAGCGGATCCGGCAAGTCGACGCTGCTGTCGCTGCTCGCCGGTATCGATCCACCGACGACCGGCGAGGTGCGGATCGCGGGCACGAACCTCGCGACGCTGGACGAGACCGCGCGCACCGTCTTCCGGCGGCAGCACATCGGCATGGTCTTCCAGGCGTTCCACCTCGTGCCGGTCCTGACGGTGCTCGAGAACGTGCTGCTGCCGATCGAACTCGAGCGGCGCCCGACCAGCCGGGACCGGGAGTTCGCGCGGGAGCTGCTCACGCGCACCGGCCTCGCCGACCGCACGACGGCGCTGCCCGAACGCCTGTCCGGCGGTGAGCAGCAGCGGGTCGCGCTCGCGCGCGCCTTGATCCACGACCCCGCCCTCCTGGTCGCCGACGAACCGACCGGCAACCTCGACGCGCAGACGGCCGAACAGGTCCTCGACCTGCTCGGTGAACTCTGTGACGACGGGAGACGGACGCTCGTGCTCGCCACGCACAGCACGTCCTGCGCGGCGCGCTGTGACCGCGTCCTGCGCATCGTCGACGGCCACGTCGAAGAGGCCGGGCCGCCCACGCCATGAACCCGCTCGTCCGCATCGGCGGCCGGCACTTCCTGCGGCACCGGGCCCAGCTCGCGCTCGCCGTGTTCGGAGTCGGGATCGGCGTGGCTGCCGTGGTCGCGATCGGGCTCGCCAACGAGAGCGCGTCGCGCGCCTTCGACCTGTCGGTCGACAGTCTGTCGGGCCGCGCGACCCATCGTGTGGTCGGCGGTCCCGGGGGCCTCGAGGACGACCTGCATCGCCGCATCCGCACCGAGTTCGGAGTCCCGACGGCCGCGCCCGTCCTCGAGGGCACCTGTCGGGCCTTGCTTCCGGACGATGCGCGCCGCCCGACGCTCCGCATCCTCGGCATCGACCCGCTGGCCGAGGCGCCGCTCCGCCCCCACCTGGGCGCGTTCGGCGGACGCCAGACCCAGCTCGACGTCGGCCGCCTGATGGCCGAGCCCGGCACGGTCGTCGTGACCGGCGAGACGGCGCGGGCGCTCGGCGTCGACGCAGGCGGATCGCTCGCGCTCGAAGTTGCCGGTTTCGAGGCCCGGGTGCGGGTGATCAGCGTGCTCGAGCCCACCGACGAGCTCGCGGCCCGCGGGCTCGACCACGTCCTCGTCACCGACATGTCGACCGCACAGGACCTGCTGCGGCGGCCGGGACGACTCGATCGGATCGACATCCTCGTCAGCGACTCCGCCGCAGAGTCGCTGGCCGCATCCCTGCCCGAGGGCACGCGCCTCGAGCCCGCCGAGCGGCAGCGCGGGGTCCTCCGGGACCTGACGCGGGCCTTCCGCATCAACCTGGAAGCGATGGGCATGCTCGCGCTGCTCGTCGGCGCGTTCCTGATCCACAACACGATGCGGTTCGCGGTCGTGCAGCGCCGTCCGCTGTTCGGGATCGCGCGGGCGTTGGGCGCCACGCCGCGGCAGGTGTTCACGTCCGTGCTGGGCGAGGCGCTCGTCCTCGGCTGCCTGGCGACCCTGCTCGGGATCGGGCTCGGCATCGGACTCGCCCACCTGCTGCTCGGCCTCGTCGCCCGGACGATCGAGGACTTCTACTTCTCGATGTCGGTCCGCGAACTCGTCCTCGACCCTGCGGTGCTCGCCACCGGTGCGGGTCTCGGGCTCACGGCGTGCATCGCTGCGGCGCTCCTGCCGGCGCGCGAAGCGGTCCGCGTCCCGGCGCGCGAGGCCATCCACCGCGCTGGCCTCGAGACCAGGGCCACCCAGGGCTCCCGCCGCGCGGCGGGGATCGGGCTCCTGCTCCTGCTCGCGGGCGTCGTCGTGCTGCAAGCCGACGATCGGAGCATCGCGCTCGCCTACACCGGCATCCTCCTCGTGCTGCTCGCGACGACGAGCCTCGCGCCGTGGTGCACCGGACTCCTGCTGCGCGCGTCGTCCCGGCCGCTCGGCCGGCTCCTCGGCGGTCCCGGCCGCTACGCCGCGCAGAGCGCCGTCGGCAGTCTCAGCCGCACGGGGCTCGCGGTGACGGCGCTGATGCTCGCCGTCGCGGCGGCCATCGGGCTGGGGGCGATGATCCAGACGTTCCGGGGCACGGTCTCGACGTGGCTCGGAACAGCGCTCGCCGCAGACGTCTACGTGACGGTCCCGGCCGCGATGTCCGAGCGCACGTCCGTGCAGATGGCGCCGGACTCGGTGCGGGCGCTGGAGGCGCTCCCCGAGGTCGGCGAACTCTCGACCTACCGTCGCGTCGAGGTCCTGGAGGCAACCGGCCTCCGCCTGGAGCTCGCCGCCGTCCGCGCCAGTTCGCGGACCGTCGAAGGCCTCTCGATGCTCGACGGGACGGAGGAGGCGGCGCGCGCAGCGCTCCAGAACGGCGAGGCCCTGCTGATCTCCGAGCCCCTGGCATGGCGGCTCCGCTTGGGCGTCGGGGACGAGCTGGTCATCCGGACCGACACCCGCGGCAACGTCTCGCTGCCGATCGCCGCCGTGTTCCGCGACTACGCGGCGGAGCGGGGATGGGCGATGCTCGCGCGCGCGCGCTACGACGCACTGTTCGACGACGACGCGGTCACTTCGGTCGCACTGTGGGCGCGGGAGGGCACGACCGTAGCCGAGCTGCTCGAGGCGACCCAGGACGCCGCCGACCGCGCGGAGCAGCGACTCGCCGTGCAGGCGAGCGAAGGGCTGCGCGTCGCCTCCCTCGAGATTTTCGACCGCACGTTCGCGATCACCGCCGTGCTCCGGCTGCTCTGCCTCGCTGTCGCCGGGCTCGGCATCTTCAGCGCGCTGTCGGCACTCCAACTGGAGCGTCGCCGTGAGGTCGGGGCCCTGCGCGCGATCGGCGCGACGCCGCGGCAGGTCGCCGTCATGCTCACCGGCCAGAACCTGCTGCTCGGTCTCTGCGCGGGCCTCCTCGCCATTCCGACCGGCATGGCCCTCGCGTGGCTCCTCGCCGCCGTCGTCAACCGGCGGTCCTTCGGGTGGACACTGCTCGAGTTCGGGTTCCCACCCGGAGTGGCGGTGGACGCAGTGCTCACCGCCGTCGCCGCGGCGGGCCTCGCCGGGATCTGGCCGTCGCTGCGCCTGGCGCGGGCACCGCTGTCGGCAGCGCTGCGCGACGAGTAGGGCCTGCGTCAGCGGAGGCGCGTGCGTGCCGGTCCCGCCCCGTAGAGCAGGGCACCCACGACCAGGAAGCCCGCCGTCATCGCCGCAGCCTGGGCACTGACCTGCGTCATGCCCAGCACGCAGATCGCGGCCGCAACGATCGGCAGCGCGGCAGCCACCGGCGACCGGACCGGCAGGTCGAGACGCTTGCGGAGCCTGGGCAACGCCAGGACGCCGACCAGGTACAGCAAGAGGCGCGACAGCACGCTCACCTCGGCCAACCACCGGAACGTCCCGAGAGAGGCGAGCAGGAAGACGAGGGCGCCGTAGACGACGATCGACCGCGCCGGCGTGCCGAACCGCTCGTCGACCTTGCCGAACCAGGCAGGCAGAAGCCCGTCCCGCCCCATCGCGAACGTCAGGCGCGGCATGCTGAACGTGGCCGACAGGACGTTGCCGCCCACCGAGACGACCACACCGATCATCAGGAGGAGCCCGCCCGTCGTGCCGAGCAGGGCCTCCCCCACGTCGACGAGTGGCGAACCCGACTGCGCAAGATCCGGAAGGGCTGCCACCGCGACCGATTGGATCAGCACGTAGAGCACGGTGATGGCGAGCAGGCCCAGGACGAGTGCCCGCGGCATGTCCCGCGACGGATTCCGCGCTTCACCGGCAGGGACGAGTCCCGTCTCCCAACCCACGTAGGCGTAGACGACGAGCACGACCGCAGCACCGAAGTCCCCACCTGCGGGGAGCACCGGATCAGCCGCCAGGCTGCCCGGATTCTGCCAGAGGCCGACGACGATCAGCGCGAGCAGGGGAAGGGCCTTCAGCAGCGTCAGCGCGCCCACGGCCTGGATGGCGCGCCGGGTACCGATCACGTTCACGAAGACCATGCCGGAACAGAGCGTCAGCAGCAGGATCTGTCGCGTGACGCCGCTCGCGACCCCAGCCGACACGAACTCCAGCGATGCGACCATCACGGCGAGGTTGGCGGCCGACGCGGAGACCCGCGTGACATAGAACGCCCATCCCGTCAGGAAGCCCGTCGCTGGACCGAACGCCTCCTTCGCGTAGAGCATCGGGCCGCCGCTGCCCCGGAACAGGCTCGAGACCTGCGCGAACGCGAGCACGACCGGCACCAGCAGCGCGCCGCAGGCGAGGAAGACGAGCGGGCTGGCCGTCCCCGCCTCGGCGGCGGCCTTGCCGGGCAGACCGAAGATGCCAGCGCCGATCACGCCGTTGATGACCAGGAGCGCGAGGCCCCACGCACCCAAACTGCGAACCAAAGGCTCACCGTTGCGTTCTGCGGCGGCCCCGCCGATTTGGCTCGCGTCCATCGGCGCGCGAATGTAGCCCACCCTTCCGACCGTGTCCGGTTCCCGCGACAACCCGAGCGACGCTGACCTGCTGCGTGCCTTCGCCCGCGGGGACGCCTCCGCGTTCCAGGAGCTCTACGAGCGCCACCGGAACTTCGTGCTCCGCGTCGCGCTCCGGTTCGGCGGGCCCGACCCGAACGACGCCTACGACGTGCTCCAGGAGACCTTCACGTGGCTGATCCGAAGGGCGCCGGATCTGGAGCTCGCGCACCGGCTCTCCACGCTGCTCTACCCCGTCGCGCGCCACCTCGCCGCCGACGGGCGGCGGCGGAACGCGCGGCAGCCCGTGCCGCTGGAGGGCGTCCATGAGCCGGTCGCGGACCTCGCCGCGGATGACGAGGGGCTCCGCGATTGGATCAGCGTCCTGTCAGCGAGCCATCAGGAGGTCGTCGGTCTCCGCTACGCCGACGGGCTCAGCCTCGAGGAGATCGCGGTCGCGCTCGATGTTCCCGTGGGCACCGTCAAGTCTCGCCTGCACCACGCGCTGCGCATCCTCCGCGAGAAGCACGGCGGCGAAGCCGAACCGGGCTGACGCCCGCATCAGGGCCGGTCGACGAATCGTTGCTTGGCCAAAGCCCGCACGACCGCGTCGGGGTCGGCGAGCAGGGCGTTCATGCGTTCGATCGACGGGATGAACGACTGCGGGAGCACCTTCAGCGCCTCGTGTCGGACCACCGCGGATTCGTCGGCGAGCGCTCGATCCCACTCCGGCACGGAGCCCAGCTCGGCGAGCAGCTGGACCACGTTCGGACGGTTCTCCGCAGGGGTCCGCGCGAACGCATCGCGCCAGAGCTCGCGCAGCCGGTCCTCGCCTGCCTGGCCGTCGGGAAGGGGAGCCAGGTCCACGGCGACGCCGCCGTTCGCCGCAAGCGCGAGGCTCTCCGCGAGGTGTTGGCGATAGGCTGCGCCCGCCCCGATGTCGGGGTGCTGCCCGGCATCGTCGTCCGTCCAATCGAACAGCGAGCGGCCGACGAACGAACCCGCGAACCAGATCGGCGTCAGCGCGGCGCGGAACGGCAGGAACCCGGCCTCCGTGTAGTAGCGCTCCTCGAAGTCGAGCGAGTCCCAGAGGTCGAGCGCGTCGTCCGTCGCATCGTCGATCACCTGGATGGGGTGGGCGATGCCGATATCGATCAGGATCGCGGCGAGGCCGCCAGGAACCGTCAGCGGGAGGGCCAGCTCGAAGGCCGGACTCGTCGACGGCACGACGTGCTCTTCGAACGCGTTCCAGACCGGACGGTTGGCGCGCTCCGTCCAAGCACAGCCACCGGCGGTCAGACCGGCGCACAGCAGCGTCAGCGAGCGGGTCAGACGGTTCATCGGACGACCTCTGTGGAGCTGTCGGTCCGCCGGCGCACCGGCCAGGTCGACCGGAACAGCCATGCGCCTGCGAAGACCGCTGGCGTCGCTGCGGCCGCGAGAGGCGTGAACAGCGCCTTGCGGAGCGACGACTCCTCGTCCGAGGTCCACAACACCTCGACCGTGTCACCCCACGCGTCGGGGACGACCACTGCCGGATGTAGGACCACCGCGTCGAGGGCGAGCGCGGCCGTGCCGACGGGCACGGCCAGCGGGAGGAGCGCCATGCGCGCCGCCTCGGAACTCGGGGTCACGGACTCGTCCAGGGCCGAAACCA
>JBEAPQ010000021.1:0-2766 GCA_041164325.1 Planctomycetota bacterium
TCCTGGCCGAACATCTGCACGATCGCCATGCCCTGGACCTGCTCGTGCAGCTCGGCATTCATCTGCGAGATCCGCGTCCTGAGCGCGTCGTAGGCCGATCGCACCCGGCGCCTCACCCACAGCGTCACGCCGACGAAGACGGGCACGACGAGGAGGCTCGCCAGCGTCAGCGGGACGCTCAGGGACAGCATGATCGCGACCGCCGCCACCAGGAACACCAGGTCCCCTGCGATCGTCACGACACCCGACGAGAACAGCTCCTGCAGCGACTCGACGTCCGTCGTCGCGCGGCCGACGAGTCGACCGACGGGCGTCCGGTCGAAGTATCCGAGCGGCAGCTTCTGCAGGTGTGCGAACACCGCCTTCCGCAGGTCGAGCAGCGCGCCCTGGCCCGCGCGTTCGAGCGCGCGCAGCTGGAAGTGCCGGCAGAACCACTCGAGGACCGCAACGCCTGCGAATGCCGCGACGAGGCCGGAGAACGCGTCCCCGGCGCCGGAAGCCGTCAGGTGCTCGTCGATCGCGACCTTGACGAGCCAGGGCTGCGCGAGCCGCGTCGCCGCGTGGACCAGCAGCAGCACGAGGCTGAGCCAGAGCCAGGCCTGGTGCCGCCGCACGAACGAGAACACGCGCGCGAGGTAGACGACGCGGCGACGATCGAAGCCGCGCTCTTCGGACGCCGGCATCATCGCCCCGCCTCCTGGCGCCGCCAAAGCGACGCGTAGACGCCGTCCTGGGCGAGCAGGTCGCTGTGCCGACCGCGTTCGACGATCCGCCCGTCCTCGAGGACCAGGATCGTCTCACACCGCTGCACGGTCGCGACCCGGTGCGCGACGATCACCGTGGTCCGGCCGCGCATCATCGGCTCGAGCTCGCGCAGGATCGCGTCGGCCGTGTTCGTGTCGACGGCCGACAGCGTGTCGTCGAGCAGCAGGATCTTCGGCTCCAGCAGCATCACGCGGGCCAGCGCCGCGCGCTGGCGCTGGCCGCCGCTCAGCTGGACGCCGCGTTCGCCGACCGTCGTCTCCAGACCCTGGGGGAGCTGACCGAGGTCCTGGGCGAGCCGCGCACCGCGCACCGCAGCTTCGATCTGCGCGCGGCTCGCTCCGGGGCGACCGAACGCGACGTTCTCCGCGAGCGTGCGGCTGAACAGGAACGACTCCTGCGGAACGACGCCCACCGCCTCACGGAGATCCACCAGCGGGATGGCCGTGATGTCCCGCCCATCGAGGAAGACCGCCCCCGGCGGCACCTCGACCTGGCGACTCAACGCGCGCAGCAGCGTGGTCTTGCCGGAGCCCGTCGCGCCGACGACGCCGAGCGAATGGCCGGCGGGCACGTCGAACGAGATCCGGTCGAGCACGCGCCGCGGGCGGTCGGCTCCTTCCGGCAGCCGATCCGGCAAGCTGCCGGTCAGGTGCGGCTGGTCGATCAGCGACGGATACTCGAGGGTCAGGTCCCGGACCGACACGGCGCCATGCTCGACCGGGTGCCGCTCGCCCGCCCGCGCCGGGTCCGGGATCGTTTCCGGCATCGCGAACAGCTCGTCGATCCGCACCAACGCGGCCGCGCCTCGCTGCAGGGAGCTGAGCACGAAGCCGAGCGTTCCGGTCGGACCGGCAACGATCGCCAGGTAGAACGTGAAGTTGATGAGCTCGCCGACGCTGAGGTGCCCGGCCTCGACGCGGGCAGCCCCGGCACCGAGCGCCAGCACCGTGCACAGCGCCCCGAGCAGGACCATCGACGGCGTGAGCGTCGCCCGCGCGCGCGCGAGACGCAGAGTCGTGTCCCGGTAGGCCTCCGCTTCGCGGGCGAAGGCTGCGGCGTCCCGTTCCTCGAGCGCGAGACTCCGCACGACCCGCATCCCGGAGAGCGACTCGTCGAGCTTGGCGCTGACCTCACCGAGCTGTTCCTGCGCCAGGCGCGAGTCCTCCTGGATCCGCCCCGCGATCCGGCGCGCGAAGACCAGGAAGAACGGGAACGGCACGATGCACAGGACCGTCAGGTAGGGATCGGTCCAGAGCAGGAACGCGAGTCCCACCGCGTAGAGGACGCCCGTCTCGACGAGGTACAGGAACACCGGCCCCGTCAGCCCCTGGACGTTCTGCACGTCGTTGACGCAGCGCGACATCACGTGGCCCGTCTGGTGGCGCACGTAGAACGACGGCGGCATCCGCAGCAGGTGGGCGAAGAGGTCTCTCCGCAGCTCCTTCACGACCTTCCGGCTGTTGCCGAGGATCGTCAGCCGGCTGCCGGTCCGGACCACGGCCCCCACTGCGGCCGCGAGCACCATCCCGAGCGCCGCATCGCGCACCTGGGCCAGCAGTTCCGCACCCGCACCATCCCCGCGCAGATCGTCGATCGCCGTGCCGAGGAACGTCGACACGACGAGACGCAGCGTGACCGCGAGCACGACCAGCACGGCCCCGAGCGCGTAGCTGCGGCGGTGGTGGCGCGCGTAGGGCCAGAGGCGCTGGAAGCGGGACGTCGTCATCACCGGGTTCGGGGGACGAGCACCGTAGGCCCGTGCCCCGACCCCTCAAGGACGGTCCCGGCGAAACCTCGACGCACCCGGATGCAGAGACCGGGTCGCGCGAGGCCTACCGCACGCGGCTCACCAGATCCGGATCGAGTTCCGGTTGGCGAACGAGAAGCCTGGCTGGCCGGTGAGGACGAGGCCTTGGACGAACAGCTCGACACCGGCAAGAGTCGGGTCGAGGGGCAAGGGCAAGGTCAGCGTCGACGAGTTGGCGGTCACGGGCGTCGCAA
>JBEAPQ010000022.1:0-2626 GCA_041164325.1 Planctomycetota bacterium
AGACCGGCCCGACGGCCGACCCGTGCGGGACGTGCGACGCCTGCCGGAGCATTCTCGCCGGGACGCATCCCGATGTCGTCGAGATCGACGCCGCGTCCCACAACCTCGTCGACGACATCCGCGAGCTGCGCGACCGCGTCGGCTTCGCGTCGATGGGCGGGCGCTACAAGGTCTACATCCTCGACGAAGTCCACATGCTGACGCGGAGCGCGTTCAACGCGTTCCTCAAGACGCTCGAGGAACCCCCGAAGAACGTCGTCTTCGTGCTGGCGACCACGGAGCTCCACAAGGTCCCGGAGACGATCCGTTCCCGATGCCAAGTCCTGCTGTTCCGGCGCGTGGACGAGCAGGACGTCGTGTCCCGCCTGCGGGCGATCGTCGAGGCCGAGGGGCTGACGCTCGGTGATCCGATCCTCGAGGAGATCGCCGCGTCCTGCCGCGGCGGGATGCGCGACGCGGAGACCGCCCTGGAGCGCATCCTGCCCGTGGTCCGTGAGGCGGACGGTGGGTTCGACATCGAGACCTACCGACGCCTCGTCCACCGGGTCGGGCTCGACCGGGCCGTCGAGGTCGCGGAGCAACTCCTCGCGGGCAACGCCGCGCCCGCCCTCCACTTCGCCGAGGATGTCGTCGGCAACGGCGTCGACGAGCGGGAGGCACTCGGCGAGCTGCTCGAGGTCTTCCGTGCGGTGCTCCTGCTCAAGGTCGACGGGCAGGACTCGACCCTCGTCGCGTTCCATGGAGCGCTCCGCGAACGCCTCCAGCTGCTGGCCCAACACGCCGATGCGCCCCGCCTCGATGCGATCATCCAGGCTGGCCTCCTGGGCCGCGAACGGATCCGCCGCCTCGACGACCGGCGCCTCGTGCTCGAGGTCACCCTGCTCCGCATGGCCGAGGCTGGCGCGCTGCCGACGCTCGCCGACCTCGTGCAGGCGGTCGAGGCTGGCGGGGTTCCGCTTCCCGCGCATCCCGCGGCCGCGGCCCCGGCGGGCCGCGCACCTGCGGCTTCCGCCTCCGGGGGTGCCGTGCGCGGTGCGCTGGTGACGGAGATCAAGAAGCGCAAGCCGATGCTCCAGGGAACCGTCGAGGAGTGCTCGATCTCCGGTCCGGACGACAGCGGCGTCGTCCGCGTCGCGCTGCGCAACGAGCGCAAGATGCACCGGGACCGGCTCGAGTCACCGCAGGTCCAGCAGATCCTGCGCGAGGCGCTGGAGGCCGTGTGCGGCCGTCCGATCCGGCTCGAGATCGCTCCTGTGCCCGGGAAGGCCCGTCCGGTTCGGCAGTCCCACGGCAGCGAGGCTCCTCCGCCGGCACCGCGTGAGGATCGGCCGGCCAACACCCCGCCGCCGACCGAAGGGGTGCGTCGCATCCTCGACCGATTCCAGGGCCAGGTTCTGGAGCCCGACGAGTCCGACTGAACCGCCCGTGTGCCGCGCGCACCCTGACCGATCCATCGCACCATGACGCAGGAATTCCCTCTCCTCAGGCAGGCCCAGGAACTGCAGCGGCTCCTCCGAGAATTGCAGAAGGACCTCGCGGACCGCGAGGTCGAGGGCGTGTCGGGTGGCGGTGCGGTGCGCTGCGTCGTGACCGGGGACCTCGACGTGCGGTCGGTCCACATCGAGCCTGCGCTGCTGACGGCAGAACACGCCGGTGCGATCGACGAGCTCGTCACGGCGGCCGTGCGCGACGCGGTGCGGGCGGCGGTCGAACTCAAGCGCGGCGAAACCGAGAAGGTGACGGGTGGGATCCTGACCGACCTCGGTCTCTGATCCGTCCGCTTCCGCCCTTTCCTGCAGGCAGGCCTCCGTGAGCCGTCCCAAGAGCGTCGAACGTCTGATCGAGTCCCTCGGGCGCCTGCCGGGCATCGGCCCCAAGACTTCCGAGCGGCTGGCATTCCACCTGCTGCGCGCGGAACCGAAGGTCGCGCGCGAGCTCGCCGAGGCGATCGTCGCGGCGCGCAACTCGACCCGCGTCTGTCCGGTCTGTTTCAACCTGGACGAGGTGGCTCCCTGTTCGATCTGCGCGGATGCCGAACGGGATCGGACACGGCTTCTCGTCGTCGAGGACCCGCGCGACGTGGCCGCGTTCGAGACGGCCGGCTACCGGGGCCTCTACCACGTGCTGCAGGGTCGCGTGTCCGCTCTGGAGGGCATCCGCGCCGAGGACCTGACGGTCAAACCCCTCGTGGAGCGGGTTCGCGACGGGGCCGTCGAGGAAGTGTGTCTCGCGACCAACCCGGACCTCGAGGGGGAGGGAACCGCGTCGCTCCTCGCGGAGCGGCTCCGGGATGCGGGCGTCCGCCTGACCCGGATCGCGCGTGGCATCCCGGCGGGCTCGACGATCGTCCAGGTGTCGAGCGCCATTCTCGCAGACGCGATCGAAGGGCGTCGGGACCTGGGGTGAACCAGCCGCTGCCGATCGACTCGGTCCTGCCGACGGCGATCGCCGCGATCCAGCGAGCGTCCGCCCTGGTCCTCACGGCGCCGCCCGGATCGGGCAAGACGACACGCCTTCCGGCCGCGCTGCTCGACGCCCTGCCCGAAGGTGAGGTGATCGTCCTCGAGCCGCGGCGTCTGGCCGCGCGGACCGCTGCGCGCCGTGTCGCTGCGGAGCGGGGATCCGC
>JBEAPQ010000023.1:0-4118 GCA_041164325.1 Planctomycetota bacterium
CGGCGTGCCGGTCGGGCCGGTGTCGACCCAGCTCTACATCGCGGCCGGCGGCGCCGTGGACCACCACCACGCGGTGCACGGCACGATCGCATGGACGCCGGAACTCGGCCGCGCCAACGAGGGCGGGTTCTGGCCGAACTCACCGACGCAGGTCGTCATCGTCAACCGCCACCGGACGATGTTCCGGGACATGGCGCTGACCGCCGGCGCGCTGGTCGGCGTCGGCACGGTCGCGATCGCGGAGGACACCGGCGGCAACGGCGACGGTGCGGTCGGCCCCGGTGAGACCGGCCGGGCGATCATCACCGTCGAGAACAGCGGACTCGCCGCGCCCCTCGGCGCGGTCACGGTCCAGCTCGCATCACGGACGGCGGGAGTCACCGTTCTGAACGGCTCCGCGACCATCCAGGGTCCCGGCCGTCTCGGGGCCAGCACGGCCACGCTGCGCTTCCAGGTCAGCCCGAGCTTCCAGGGTGGTTCGGCCACCGTGCGCGTGACGGTCTCGGGCGACGGCCGGACGACGACGTCGGATGAGACGTTCCGGACCGAACCGCTGCGTCTCCTCGTCGCCGACGACATGGAGCGCGACCGCGGCTTCGGGGCCGGCACCGGCGACACCGCGACGACCGGGCGCTTCGAGCGCGCGGCGCCGCAGGCGACCACCTCCAACGGCGCCACCATCCAGCAGGGCGCCGACCACTCCCCGAACGGCACGCTGTGCCAGGTCACCGACGGTCGAGCGGGCACGAGCGTCGGCCAGTTCGACGTCGATGGCGGCTACACCGACCTGCTCTCGCCGGTCGTCGACCTCGCACACATCTCCTACGCAGAGCTCCGGTTCTGGCGCTTCTACGCCGAGAGCGTCGGCAATGACGCGTTCGAGGTCGCGGTCAGCCAGGACGGCGGGACGACGTGGTCGACCGTGCTCCAGAGCGCCCAGAACACCAACGGCTGGGTCCAGGAGTCGATCGTGCTGCCGACGCCTCTGACCCATGCGATGCGGTTCCGTTTCCGTGCCCAGGACCTGAACGCGTCCCTGGTCGAAGCCGGCATCGACGACTTGGAGATCCACGGCGTCGGCCCGAACGCTGGCCTCGTCGCCCTGTCCTCGGGAGCGATCGGTTCGACGGCTGGCCTCGGCGTCAGCGGAGCTGCCGGCGCGACGTCGTTCGTGCTCTTCGCCCCGTTGGCCGGCGGTCCGACGTCGATCCCCGGCGTCCTGGGTGACCTTCTGCTCGACCCCGGCAGCCTGGCCATCGCCGGATCGGTGGCACTGAGCGCGGACGGAGCAGGACAGCTCGATCTGACGATCCCGAGCATCCCTGGGCTCGCCGGCGCCACGGCACGCTTCCAGGTCCTCGAGGTCGCGACGACGAGCCTGACCCTCGGCAACGTCCAGGCGCTGACGCTCCGCTGACCCGGCCGGGTCGCAGCGTTCGCAGGGCCCCTCCACGCCTGCGCGGACCAGCGGTTCCGCTGGTCCGCAATCGCGTCCTCACCCGATCTTCACGAAGGGCCCGCGCGACCCTTGAGGTTGGAGCGCGACGTCTGCACGTTGATCCGTTCCGAGCGAACCAAAGTCCTCGAAGGACAACGATCCATGCAGCGTCCTCTCCTCGTCCTCGGCCTGCTGGCCGCATCCCTCCCCGCCCAGGGCTCTGGCTCCGGGCCGTTCCGCAACGGCGACTACCTGATCTTGTGCGGCTTTGCGCGGACAGGTGGTCCGGCGGCGACCGGCGACTCGTTTCCGGTGTCGCGCTTCAAGGACCTCGACGGGGACGGCCGCATCGATGACGTCGCCGAAGCGTTCCCGTTCCTCAGCACGTCGTTCAACGTCCGCAACGGCACCGGCTCGTTCATGTCGGACATGGACTGGGTGCAGGAAGGCGACAACTACGCGTTCTACTTCGCGGACTCGGCGGACGGCCGGATCGTGCGCGGCGTCGACGCGGACAACGACGGTCTGATCGGCACGGCGGAAGCCACCGAGTTCTTCGACTTCCAGAGCGGCTTCTCGCCCGACGGCATCGCGGTCTACCGCGCGCCGGGCTCGAGCCAGACCATCGTCTACGTCGCACAGGATGACTCGGCGAGCCCGTTCGGCCGCGGTATCCACCGCCTCGTCGACCTCAACGGCGACGGCGACGCGCTCGACGCCGGGGAGCAAACGGCGTTCGTCAGCGCGGCTTCGAACCTGACGGTCCCGGGCCGCAGCGGTCCGGTCACGCTCGTCAGCCACTTCTGGGAGCAGGTCCACTGCCTGGAGGATGGCACCGTCATCGCCTTCAGCCGCGGCACGACCAACGTGGCCGTCGCCAACGCACCCGACCAGTTCTGCTGGTATGCGTTCGCCGACAACAACGGCGTCGCAACGGCGTCCGTGTTCTTCAATCCCTCGCAGGGGAACGGCATCGCGACGCACCCGGACTTCGACACGGGCGGCGTGTTCCCGCAGTGGGACGTGACCCTGACCAACGCGACGACCGGCGCGACCAAGCTCTACAACGACGTGCAGTTCTTCGCGCGCCAGCGGGACATCGGCACGGGCGTGCGCGATGCCTACTTCACGGCGAGCTACAACGTCGGAGGCTCGGCCTTCACGAACCCGCAGGGCGTGCCGATCCACGGACTCTTCTATCGCTGGCGCGACGCCGACCTCGACAACCGCATCGGAGCGGGCGAGATCTCGCTGTTCGCGAACTTCTCGAACAACCCGGTCGCCGGCGTGCCGAACTTCACGCTGAACTCCGCGACCGCATCGTTCATCGAGCAGGGCGGTCCGATCTTCGCGCTCAAGGCGACCGACGGTCAGGTCCAACTCTGCTATGGGATCGGGGGCGCCGGCTCGCCCGACAAGGGCTTCATGCAGCTCCAGGACACGAACGGCGACGGCATCATCCAGACCAGTGAGGCCAAGCTCGCCTACCAGTACTCGGGCGCGACCACGCCGGTCTACAGCGCGACCTTCGGGCCCTACATCAAGGACGCGTCGGCGTTCGACACGGGCTTCATGCCGGGACCGTTCCCGACGGGCCTCACGCCCTACGGCCAGGGCTGCAGCGACCCGGGAACGGGACTCGCCCCGGTCTGCGACGCGTACGGCGGCTCGCCCCGCATCGGCAACCAGGCCTTCGGCATCGCGGTGTCGCGCCTGCCGAACACCTCGTCCAACGTCTTCCTGTTCCTCGGCTTCACCCGGACGTCGCTGCCGATCATCCCGCCGTTCGGCCGACCGGGCTGCAACCTGCTGACGGCTGCACTGGCGACCTTCGCGGGCTTCGCCGCAGGCCCCGACGGCGTCGAGTCGCTGGACCTCCCGGTCCCGAACGACCCCTCGATCGTCAACGGCGTGTTCCAGATCCAGTGGGGCAACCTCACGCCGGCCGGCCAGATGATCGTCAGCAACGGCCTCGAGGTGACGATCCAGCAGTGAACATTGAGAGGTTGTGACTTCATCGAGTCACGGCCTCTCGGAGGCTGTGACCAAATCAGCCTACAGCCTCCGAGTTGCTTGCTTGGCAGCCGCTTCGCGGCTGCGGGAGAGCCCGTGACGACATCTCGTCACAGGCTCTCCGCGTTCAGCGCACCGGCTTGCCGAGCACGCCGATCTCGGCGGCCGAAGCCCAGGGACCTTCCTGGGCCTCGGACAGGACGCGGATGCGGACGAAGCGCGCGCGCACCGGAGCCGTCCAATCGGCTGCCTGCGCGGCCTTCTGACGGCCGAAGCGCGCGCGCAGCACGGGTGCTGCATCGAGCGCGTCGAGAGTCGCCGCGGCCTGGAACTCGGTGTCCCCGAACGTGCCGTTCCAGCCGTCATCCTGGCGTGCCAGGTAGCGGAAGCCGCGCACCGCGTGCTCGGACCCGAGATCGAGCACGATCTCGTGCGGGTGCTCTTCGATGCCGCCCGTGAACTTCGTGTGCCAGATCGTCCGGGGGTCGCCGTCGGTCGCGTTCCGCGCGAACTTCTGGTTGTCGGCGTTCTGGCTGCTGAAGCGCACGACCTGGATCTTCTCCGGGGCGATCCGGTCCGGTTCCTGGATCGTCTGCACTCGGCCTCGCGGGCCCGAGCGCGGCCGATCGGGGGCCGTGCCCCACTTGGCCTCGCGGTCCTTCTCGTG
>JBEAPQ010000024.1:0-2569 GCA_041164325.1 Planctomycetota bacterium
GGACTGCGATCCAGCTGCGCATGGAGCTCGGGACCTCGTTCGAACAGATCGCGCAGGAGTGTGGCTACCCCTCCGCCGAGGCAGCTCGGAAGGCAGTGAGCCGAGGCCTCCAAGAGGTCGCGCGGACCATCAACAAGGCGGAGGGTGACGAAGGGTCCCGCAACGGTCGGCCCGGGGAACCTCCGCAGGGGACGACGTCCTGACGGGACCGTCGGGCAGCGAGACGCAGAGTTCGGAGAAGGAAGAAGGCAGAGAGCAGCAAGAAGACCCCGCGTTCCCATGAGCGAATCACCGCAGAGCCCAGCATCCTCCGAGGAGGACCTGCTCGACCGTCTGGCTGCACAGCTGGCGGACGGCTCTGCGATCGATTGGGAGGCGTTCCGATCCCAGGGCGTGACCGACAAGCAGATCCGGGCGTTCCGCACGCTCGCGATGCTGCGGACGGCCCCGCCGGAGTCCGATGACGAAGCCGAGCCCGGCGCCCCCCGTGGCTACGAGATCCTCGGGGTCGCGGGCCGCGGCGGCTACGCGCGGGTCCTCAAGGCCCGTGACAAGACGCTGGGCCGCACCGTGGCGCTGAAGATCCTCGATCCGGTTCTGGGCGCGACCGAGGCCGACCGGCAGCGCTTCCTGCGCGAAGCGCAGACGATGGCGCAGGTCGAACATCCGAACGTGCTGCGGATCTTCGGTCTGCACACGACGCCCGCCAAGAATGGCCCGCCGCACATCGCGCTCGCACTCGAGTGGATCGACGGGGAAGACCTCGGACGGAGCGTCGAGCGCCGCGGCCCGCTCCATCCCGTCGAGGCGATCCGCATCGGCATCGACATCTGCGACGCGCTGCAGACGCTGCACGACCGCGGCGTCGTCCACCGGGACGTCAAGCCGCAGAACGTGATGCGTCGTCGAGGCGGGACCACCGTGCTCCTCGACTTCGGGATCGCCCGGCGTATCACCGACGAGGACGTCGTGCTCGGCTCGACCGCGGGCACGCCCGCGTTCGAGGCGCCCGAAGTCCTCGGCGGCGGAAAGCCCACGCCGAGCAGTGACCTGTTCTCGGTGGGTGTCCTCCTCTACTGGCTCATGACCGGGATGCTGCCTGTTCCCGGCACCACGGCCAGCGAGCAGCGGCAGGCGACCCGCGAGGGTCACTTCGTGCCTCTGTGGCAGTGCCGCACGGACGTGCCGCGTCCGATCTCCGACGCGGTCGAAGCCGCGATGGCGCTGCATCCGTCGGGACGACCGGCCGACGCCGCTGCGCTGGCCGCCATGCTCCGCCGTGCGCTGGCCGAAGCCTGCAACGCACCCGAGATCCAAGCGGCGAGCTGGCTGCCACGTGCACCTGCCCTCGGCGTCTTGGGCGCCCTGGCGATCGGCGTCAGCTTCGGTCTGGGTGCCCTGGTCGGGGCCCAGCCGGATTCCGACCGCGCCCTGGACGCGCTGCGGTTCGAGGCCGAAGTCGACCGGGCCGCCGACGCCCACGAGTGGATTCGCTACACGGACGACGCGCCGGCGCCGCGCAGCGTGCTGCCCACCCAGCTCGCCGACGGTGCCTACGACTTCGCAGTCCCGTACGAACTTCCGGCGGGATCTCCGCCCGGGGATCGCCGCGTTCTCCGGTGCCCGGAGGACTATCCAACGATCCAGGCTGCGATCGATGCGAGCGCACCCGGTGACCGCGTCGTTGTCGGCGCAGGGACCTGGAAGGAGGCCCTCCTGATCACCGCCCACCCGATCGAGCTCTGCAGCCGGGACGGACCGCGCGTGACGACCATCGACGCGACCGGCCTGGATGCCGCCGTGATCGCGTCCACCGGCCTCGAGAAGGTCTACGAAGAAGGTCCCTCCTGGGGCGACATCCCGCTCGTGATCCGTGGGTTCTCGATCTACGGCGGAACGGGCAGCAAGGGCGAGACCCAGGACGGCAACGCCGACCGCTACGGGGGAGGCATCCACCTCACCGCCGTGCCTGCACGGATCGAACACTGCGTCGTGTTCGGCAACGGCATCGACCAACCCACCACGTTCGGCGGCGGCATGCTGCTGTCGGGAGTCGCCGTGGTGCGCCACTGCGTGATCCTCGGCAACGCGGCCTGGGCCTGCGCAGGCGGTGTCTTCTCCCTGACCGAGAAGGCCACCGTCCGGCTGGAGCGCTGCACGATCGTCGGCAACACGAGCCGCAATCTGTTCGGCATCCAGGGCGGTGTGGCGGCCTCCCACGGCGGTGAGGTCTACCTGGATCGTTGCATCGTCTGGGGCAACCGCGGTGAGCAGCTCGGCACGTTCGGCTCCTACGAGCAGGGCGCGATCCGCGAGGCCACCGATTCGATCCTCGGCGGGACCAGCTCGCGAGCTCCCCAGTTCCTCGACTTCCGTTCGGGCGACCTGCGATTGCGGCGCGGCTCGGTGGGCGTGGACGCAGAGGGCAACGCGACACACGGCGCTCTGCGCGCCCGCTGACGCAGGAACCCGACTCCCCCGCCTCGACACACTTGCCGCCTCTCCCTTCGATGCCCGACATGAGCGAGGAACGCTTCGAGATCCTCGGGGAGATCGGCCGCGGCACGCG
>JBEAPQ010000025.1:0-8990 GCA_041164325.1 Planctomycetota bacterium
CACGGGGATCTCGTCCAGAACCCGAACACCGCATGAAAGCCGCGCGGCTCACGTCCGGTTTCCGCACACAAGTTCGGTTAAGAACTTCCTCACCTGCCGCCCGCCCCCCTCCGCCTCCGCCTCCACCGCCGCTCGCCGAATGCCTCCCGCCCTGCCGCAGGATCTGAGTCTCCGGTTCTCTGCCGAAACCGCCCACGTGGGCGGCGAAGGCACGTCCTTTGTGGTGCGGGAACGCGACGACGGAGACCCGCTGCTCCTGAAGATCCTCGCCCCGGGCGCGGACCTCCATGAAGCCGGGCTGCTGACATCGCTGCGCCACCCGCGGATTCCGCGCGTGCTCGAGGTCGGACGGACCCAGGGCAACGAGGCCTATCTGCTGCGCGAACTGGCGCCGGGAACCACGCTCGCCGCGTGGCCCCGCCCCAGCGACGACCAGGCCGTGGAGATCTGTGCCGGACTGCTCGAGGTGCTCGCCTTCGTGCACCTCCGTGGGATCCTGCACCTCGACCTGAAGCCAGCCAACATCCTGGTGGAAGACCGGGACGGCCGACCCGAAACCTGGGTCGTCGACTTCGGGTTCGGACATCGGACCGCGGTCGGGGGGATCCGGGGCGGGACACCTTTCTTCGCCCCGCCCGAGCTCTGGCTCGGGCTCACGCCGAGCCCACAGTCCGACCTGTTCTCCCTCGGAGCGTCGTTGGTCGCCGTGCTGCGCCCCGACGTGTCGAAGCGGCTCGGGGACTTCCTCCGGCGCTTCCCCGGCGAGGACTTCCTGACGGCGGCTGGCCTCGCCCCCAGTGACCTTCCGGCCCCGCTCGATCGGATCATCCCCCGCCTCGTCGCCCATCGACCGAGCGAACGGTTCGCCGACGCCCACGAGGCGCTGGAGGCACTCCGCGGGCGCGGTACCGGCCGCCCGTCGTCCGCACTGCTCGCCCTCGACCCGGTCCGCGCCCACGCCACGGCAGTCGAGGCGGGGCTCGCGGGCCTTCCCGTGGGCGTCGATCTCGAGGTGCGTGGGGCCGACGCTGCCGACCGCGAGACCGTCGCGCTGCACGTATCCTGCCGTCTCGGCGACGTGAAGGAACTCGCGCGCGGCGACGAGGCGGTCCGACTCCACCGCGGAGGCGATGGGACCGCGGCCACGATCGTGCTCCCCGCCCTCGACGACCGCGCACTCGCCGAGCACCTCGGCGCGGCGCTGGGTCTCGACGAGGCAACGGCAGCCACCACTGCACGCACCCTGCAAGAGGACGGCGGCACGCTGTCCGCGTCTGCGGCGACCGCATGCCTGATCCGCCTCGCCGACGCGGGGCGCATCGTTCCCGACGGCGCCGGTTGGGCGTGGCCGGATGCCCTGACCGGAAGGCTGGATCTGAGCCCGGCCGAGGTGCCCACGACTCCGGACGAGCTGCGCGCTCTGGCGGCGCGCGGCCAGATCGAACCGGCCTTGGCCGCCTTCGGCCCACGCGCGCAGGGAGACGACGAAGCCGCCTGGCGCCATGCCCTCGCCGAAGGCCTGCTTGCCGCCGGGGAGCCGCTCCGCGTGCTGCCCCTCGCCCACGACCTCGCCGTCGTGCGTGCGCGTGCGCTCCTCGACATCGGACGGCTCGACGATGCCGAGCGAGCCCTCGAAGGGACCCACCCCGAGGACGAAGCCGCAGCTCGGACCCGGGCGGGCCTGTGCTACCAGCGCGGCACCTACGCCGACGGGCTGCGCGCGATGCACGACGCGCTCCGCAGCAACCCGCACAACCGCATCGTCCGGGCCTACCTGCTGACGGCTCTCGGCCAGCTGGACGATGCCGAGAGCGAGCTCGCGGCCGCCCTCGAAGTCCTGGACGCGACCCGCCAGCCGTTCGCCCGCGCCGCTGCGCTCACGGCGCGCGGCGATCTCGCCCGGCGACGCCGCGACAACGGAGGTGCGCGCGAGTACCACGACGAGGCGCGCGCGCTCTACCGAAGGCTGGGCAACGTCCGCAACACCGCGAGCGCATCACTCAACCTCGGCGTCACGCTCAAGGACCTCGGGCTCTTCGACGAGGCGCGCGAGGCGCTCCGGCAGGCCCGCGCACTCGCCGAGCGCGTCGAAGACAGGGCGAGCGCCCTCATCGCCGACGCGAATCTGGGTATCGCCCAGCTCGCGTCCGGCGATTCCCGATCCGCCGTCGAGCGCTTCGAGCGCGTGATCCCCGCCCTGCGGGACCTCGGGATCCGACACAGCGATCTCTTGCTCCGCGCGCTCCTGGCACGCGCCTACGCCTCAGCCGGCGACGACGAGCGCGCGCGGGCCACTATCCAGGACGTCGAGTCGGACGTCGCATCGACGGACAACCCCAGGGTCCAGAACGAACTCGACACAGCCCGCGAACTGCTCCACGCGAGGCTCGAAGCTGCTGCCACGGCAGACGAAGGAGAATCCGAGATGAACCCACCTTCCGGCAGCCTGCCGCAGTCCGTGTTCCGCACCTTCCTGGCGATCAACAGGCGCCTCGCGTCGGAGCGGGACCTGGACCGCGCAATGGGCTACCTGCTCGAGACCGCGGAGACCGTCACCGGAGCACGTGCGAGCTACCTGCTCGTCGAGCGCGACCAGACCGTGCGGCTCGAGCTCGCGTCCCGGATCGGCCCCGAGGAAGAAAGGGCGTTCAGTCGCTCGATCGCCAACCGCGCGATCTCGCAGCAACGCACGATGACCTCCGAGGACGCGATGGCGGACCGCGACCTGATGTCGATGCCGAGTGTCCTGGACCTGCGGCTGCGCTCGGCGCTCTGCGTGCCATTCCACGCCTCTTCGGGCGTGCGCGGAGCGCTCTACGTCGAACACCCAGGTCGCAGCGGGGCCTTCGGCCATCGCGAGGCCGAGCTCCTCGAGGCGCTCGCCGACCAGGCGGCCATCGCGGTCGACCGGATGATTCGCGAGGAGGAGCTCGCGACGGCCCTCGCCACGAGCCAACGCGACCTGGCCGTCGCCAAGCGCACGCTGAATCGCCACAAGGCCTCGCAGCTGATCGGTGCATCCCCTCCGATCGAAGAGATGCGCCGCCAGATCACGCGCTACGCCCGCAGCGACCTGGCCGTCCTGGTCCAGGGCGAGACCGGCACCGGCAAGGAGCTCGTCGCCCGCATGCTCCACGATCAGAGCCGGCGGAGCAGCGGCACGTTCGTGTCCGAGAACTGCTCGGCGATCCCACCCGAGCTGATGGAGAGCGAGCTCTTCGGCCACATGAAGGGCACGTTCACCGGCGCCGACCAGGACCGAGCCGGTCTGCTCGAGCTCGCGTCGGGCGGCACGCTGTTCCTGGACGAGGTCGGCGACATGCCGGCCGAGATGCAGGCCAAGCTGCTGCGCGCACTCCAGGAGGGTGTCATCCGCCGCCTGGGTGGCCGTGAGACCATCCCGATCGACGTCCGCCTGATCACGGCGACGCACAAGGACCTGCGCAGCCTCGTCGAGACGAAGGAGTTCCGCGAAGACCTCTACTTCCGCGTCGCGGCCGGCGTGCTCCGCGTCCCCCCTCTGCGCGAGCGCGGCGAGGACATCGCCCTTCTGGCGCGCCATTTCGTGCAGCGGATGAACGCCGAGCACGGACGCCATGTGACGATCCGCGACGAGACGATCAAACGGCTGATGCGCGGCGCGTTCCCCGGCAACGTCCGGGAGCTCGAGCACGTCCTTGCGCGGGCCTACCTCCTGACCGAGGGCGACGTGCTCGACCTGGACGAAGACGTGGCGGCGAGCTCTGCGGGCGGCGGCGGCACCGGCGACCAGCCCTGGCCCGCCATCCCGCTGGTCGAGGCGACCTACCGGACCATCCACGCCGCGCTGCGCTCCACCGGGGGCGACAAGACCGCCGCTGCCAAGCTGCTCGGGATCTCCCGGACCGCGCTCTACGAGAAGCTGCGGCGCGAAGAGGAGGAGCGCCCCGTAGCATGAGCGGGTCGTGCGTCTCCTAGCCGCCCTCCTGGCCGCCGCTGTCGCGGTGGCCGTCGGACTCCTGCTCGTCGTGTCACGCGGCGCAGGTTCCGCGGACTTCCCTGCGCAGGACCTGCCGCTGGGACGTCCGAGGCCGCAGGGGGGCGTGTTCCGTTCGCCGACGACCGAGCCGCCGACCATCAACCCGTTCACCACCCGCGACCAGGTCGCGTCGCGCTACGTGCTGCCGTTCACGCACGACGCACTCGTCGAGCTCGACCCGGAGACCGGGTCGATGCGACCTGCGGCGGCGGCTTCCTGGTCCGTCTCCGACGACGGGTCGAGCGTGACCTTCCGGCTGCGGGACGATCTGCGGTTCGCGGACGGCAGCCCGGTCACGCGGGACGACCTCGCGTTCACACTGCAGACCGCGCGCGACCCGCGCCTCGCCCCGCGCAGCCAGATGGCCTTCGCGCTGACCGATCTCGCCTCCGCCGAAGTCGTCGACGAACGGACCATCCGACTGACCGCGGCGGAGCCCCGCGCCGAACCCGCGCTCGCGCTCGGGGCCGACGTGCGGCTGACGCAGCGGCAGTTCTTCGCAGAAGCCACCGGAGAAGAGCCCGGGACCGACGCGTTCTTCGCCAAGCTCACGGACGTCGTCCGATGTGGGCCTGGGACCGGCCCCTACGCCGAGCAGGCGGTCGTGCTCGGGACACCGGGCTGGGTGCCGGGGAGCCATCTCAACCTCGTGCAGAACCCCCACGCGTGGCGGCGCGCGGCCTACCCCGACGCGTGGAACCTCGCTGGGCTCCAGCTCCGCTTCCTCGTCGAGGAATCCGCGCGGTTGACGGCGGCACGCACCGGGCAGGTCGACTGGTTCCTGTCACAGTCCGGTGCGGACGTCGAGCAGATGCTCGCAGCAGACACCGCGCTCGCGCAGCGATTCCGACTCCACCGCTACGACCCGCGCCACCTCGGCCACTACTTCGTCGTCTGGAACTGCCGACGCGCCCCGCTCGATGACGTGCGGGTGCGACGGGCACTCGCCCGGCTGTTCGATCGGGAGACCATCGCGCGCGAAGTGTTCGGAGGGCTCGCCACGCCCGCCGAGGGCTACTTCAAGCCGGGCATGGCGGAGTATCCCGACCGAGCGCTGATGCCCGCATTCGACCCGGCCCGCGCGGCGGCCGAGCTTGCCGAGCTGGGCTACCGCGCGCCGGACAACCCGCTGCGGATCGAGCTCCTGTGCGCGACCGAGGTGCCGATCCTGCGGCGCATCGCCGAGATGGCGGCGGCACACTCCCGCGAGGTCGGCGTCGACCTCGTCGTGCGCCCGCTCGAGTATGGCTCGATGTTCGCCAAGCAGGCCGACGGCGACTTCGACGGGGTGCTGTGGATCCAGCAGCACGGTCCGGTGCTCGACCCGCACGACTACTTCGCACGCGGCGCGAACGACATGGGCTACGACGACGACGAGCTCGAGGAGACCCTGCTCGCCGCGCGCGCGGCCGGCACGGCGACCGACCGCGTCGCGGGCTACCGCCGGTTCCAGGAGATCCTGGCCGAGCGCCAGCCCATCACGCTCCTCGTCCATCCGCAGATCGCGGTTCTCGTCGACCGGAGGTTCGAGGCGGCGACACCGGGGCCTCTCGGTCTATGGCCCGAGTGCTTCTGGGTCCCTCGAGAACACCAGCGGCGTTGAGACCGGCGCAACGGCTCTGCCCTTCCCCATGCGGGTGATCGCCCTGGCTCAGTCGATCCGGCGACCCGGGGTCCGCCGCACCACCGGACCCTGCGAAGCGCGCTGCTCGATCCGGGCGAGGACCCCGCGCTTCTCGTCAGCGGACTTCCGACTCCAGTCGACGATCTCGTCCAACGTGCGGAGGCACCCGATGCACCAGCCGTCCTCGGCGGTCATCTGACAAACCCCGGTGCAGGGGGACGGGACACGGTCGGAGAAGGCCTTCACGAGCAGCTGGGTTCGAGCGGATCCGGGATCGGACGCAATCCGACCGTCGGCAAGGGCTCGTCCTGGACTGCAGTCAGAATCTGTGTCGGGGCGCCGGCACCCAGGGCTTCGCGCGCCGCCTTCTCGGCGAGTTCGGGGCGGTTGTTCCGCCGGCTGAGGTGGGCCAACCAGACGGTGTCGAGTTGCGGCCCCGCGACGGAAGCGAGAAGACGAGCCGCGTCGGCATTCGAGAGGTGCCCGTGCGGCCCGGCGATCCGGCGCTTCAGGTGCGGAGGATCCCCCCCGCCGAGCAGCAGATCGATGTCGTGGTTGAACTCGAGGAAGAGCCCGCGGCAGCCGGACAGGGCATCGGTGATCGACGGATCGACCCCGCCGAGGTCCGTGGCGTGCCCGTAGCGGACGCCTCCGGCCTCGACGATCAGACCAGCCGTGTCCGGCGCATCGTGCGGAAGCGGAAAAGCCGTCAGCCGCAGCCCTCCGATCTCGAAGCTCCTGCCGAACTCGATCCGGACGAGGCGTCGATGGACCTCGGTCCCGATCGAGCGTGCGGTCCTGCGCGTCGTGCGGACCTTGCATCGGTGCCGTTCCGCGAACCGGGTCACGCCGCGGACATGGTCGGCGTGGCGATGCGTCACGAAGATCCCGTCGACCGACGCGGGCCTTACGCCGACGGCCTCGAGCCGACGCTCGAGGTCATCGAGCGGGAGTCCGGCGTCGATCAAGAGCCGCGTGTCGGCGGCTTCGACCAGGAGCGCGTTGCCGGCACTACCCGATGCCAGAGGTGTGATCAGCACGGCTCGAGTGCGCCCCGACGCCGCACGAGAAGACGAGTCACGCCTGGACGACCTCGCCGAGCAGGAACGACAGGTCGGCGCCCGACGGATACTCGACCGGCTGCCGACCCTGCTGGAACAGCCGCAGGGCCGGCGGCCCGAGCAACGTCATCCGGGCGCCCTCGATCCGGAGCATGCCGCCCTCCCGCAGACCGAGGACGGGCATGTCGTTCTCCTCGTGGAACTCCCGGATCCGCTGCTCACGGGTCTCGCCCATGTGCTGGGAGTCCGGGGCGGGGTCCAGGTAGTGGGGATTGAGCTGGAACGGCACGAGGCCGAGCGCGTCGAAGGAGTCGGGCTCGACGATCGGCATGTCGTTGGTCGTGCGGATCGTCGGGCACGCGATGTTCGAACCGGCACTGGTGCCGAGGTAGGGCGCACCGGCACGCACCCTCTGCCGGATCGGCTCGATCAGGCCACCATCCTGGAGAGTCCGCAGCAGACGGAAGGTGTTGCCTCCCCCGGTGAAGAACCCCGCCGCGCGGTCGATCGCGGTGCGGGGATTGTCGACCTCGTGGAGTGAGCGGAGCCGGAGTCCCATGGCCTCGAAGGCGGTGCGCGCCGTCGCCGCATAGGCGTCGTGGTCCGCGAGCGCGAAGGGGATGAACAGCACCTCGGTGCCACTCCCGCCCCCCCCGAAGTGCTGCGCGACCTCGGCCGCACAGTGTTCGAGGTAGCGCTGGCCGTGCTGGGTGGAATTGGAGACGAGCAGGATCCGGAGCATGGGGCAGACCGTCAGGAACCGAGCGAGCGAGCGGATTCAGCTTACCGACGCTCGATCACCGCTCCCAGACGACGGTCCGATGCCGCAGCTCCGGACGTCTTGGGCAGACGCCGACAGGGACGAGACGTCGGCCGCACGCTCCTGAGCACGGTGCGGCGGATACACGACCTCGAGGGCCGCGCGCAGATCGGCCTCCGTCCGCGTGCGCACGAACGTGTCGCGCGCGGCCGTAGGCTCGGGATGCAGGGCTGCGTACTTGATCGCGTGCGTCCGGGCCCGCGTCGCACCGCGGGGCCCGTACAGGGACAGGGCTTCGCGCAGGTGGAGCTCGATCGCCTCGCGCTGCTCGCCGAGGCTCGGCGCGGTCGGTTCGCGGCCGGCGAGCAGGTCTTCGACCTGCCGGAACACGAACGGATTGCCGATGCAGCCGCGCGCGACCGTCACGCCGTCGACCCCCGTCTCCGCGAGCATCCGGACGACGTCGTGCGGACCGAACAGGTCGCCACTGCCGAGCAGCGTCCGCCGCCCGACGTGCGCCTTCACGCGGGCCAGGAACGACCAGTCGCTCGGGCCCTCGTACCGCTGGACGACCGTGCGGGGGTGAACGGTGATCGCCGCGACGCCGCGCGCGAGCGCGCCGTCGAGGATCGTGAAGAACGCGTGCTCCGACTCCGCCGACAGGTCGAGTCCCCGGCGCATCTTGACGGTGACCGGCCGATCCCCGCCGACCGCATCGAGGACCTCGTCGACCATGCGGAGCGCCGTCTCGGGCGTGCTCAAGAGGTATCCGCCCCGACAGCGCCCGAGGACCTTCGGCACCGGGCAGCCGAAGTTCAGGTCGATGACGTCGTAGCCCGCGTCGGCCATCAGCCGCGCAGCGGGCCCGAAGCCCGCCGGGTCGGAGCCCATGATCTGGCCTCCGACCGGGTGGTCGTCGACCGGCACGTCGAGGATCTCCCGCTGCAGCTTGCCCTTCGTGGTGACCGCGCGGTCCAGCACGACCTCGTGCAGCGCGTAGCACGCCCCGTGCGCGCGCGCGACGCGCCGCATCGCGAGGTCGCTGTAGCCGCTCAGGGCCGCCTGCACGGCCGGCGAGCCCAACGTCAGCGGCCCGAGTCTCAGGGGGCTTCGGATCACCCCGGAAATGCTGCCGCGGCTGGAGCGATCGGGCCAGATCCGGCGCGGGGATAGCTCACTCGGTTCGGTGACGACCCGCAGAGCGGCCCGAGGTCGAGATCGACGGCGTGGCCCCCACCCGCGCGGACGATCAACACTCCGGGATGTTGACCGCGAGGCCGCCCTCGCTGGTCTCCTTGTACTCCCGCCGCATGTCGAGCCCGGTCCGCTTCATCACGCGGATGACCTTGTCGAGCGACACGATGCCGCGGGCGCCGGAGTTCAGCGCGAGCTGGGCGGCGCTCCAAGCCTTCGCGACGCCCATCGCGTTGCGCTCGATGCACGGCGCCTGGACGAGACCCTTGATCGGATCGCAGGTCAGACCGAGGTTGTGCTCGAGGCCGATCTCGGCGGCTCGCTCGACCTGAT
>JBEAPQ010000026.1:0-7910 GCA_041164325.1 Planctomycetota bacterium
CCTGCGCGGACCCGGGTGTCCAGTACGACACCACGATCAACGAGTGGCACACGTGCCCCGAGGACGGCCGCATCGAAGCGAGCAACCCGTGCTCGGAGTACATGTTCCTCGACGACACGGCCTGCAACCTGGCGTCGCTGAACCTCGTCAAGTTCGAGCGTGAGGACGGGTCCTTCGACATCGCAGCCTTCGAGCACGCCGTCCGCATCTGGACCGTGGTTCTCGAGATCTCGGTGCTGATGGCCAGCTTCCCGAGCCGGGCGATCGCGGAGCGGAGCTTCGTGTTCCGCACGCTGGGCCTCGGCTATGCGAACATCGGCACGCTGCTGATGCGGATGGGCATCCCCTACGACTCGGCGGAAGCGCGGAGCATCGCGGGGGCCATCACCGCCATCATGTGCGGCAAGAGCTACGAGACGTCGGCCGAGATGGCCGGGGAACTCGGCGCGTTCGACGGCTACGAGCGGAACCGCGAGCACATGCTCCGCGTCATGCGGAACCACCGCCGCGCGGCCTACGCCGCGCGCTCGGCGGACTACGAAGGCCTGACGATCACCCCGTTCGGGATCGACGAAGCCTGCTGCCCGACCGACATGCACCGGGCCGCCCAGCGCGCCTGGGACCGCGCCCTCGCGCTGGGCGAAGAGCACGGCTACCGGAACGCCCAGGTCACCGTGATCGCGCCGACCGGGACGATCGGCTTGGTCATGGACTGCGACACGACCGGCGTCGAGCCGGACTTCGCGCTCGTGAAGTTCAAGAAGCTGGCCGGTGGCGGCTACTTCAAGATCATCAACCAGAGCCTGCCGGTCGCGCTGGAGCGCCTCGGCTACACGAACTCGCAGATCGAGGACATCGTCGCGCACGCGGTCGGTCACAAGACCCTCGCAGGCGCACCGGCGATCAACCACGAGACGCTGGCGCAGAAGGGCTTCGGCGACGACGAGATCCGCAAGCTCGAGGCCGGCATGAAGTCGGCGTTCGACATCAGCTTCGTGTTCAACAAGAACACGCTCGGCGAAGACTTCGTGTGCAGCCTCGGCTTCACGAAGGCGCAGGTCTCCGACTGGAACTTCGACCTCCTCCGCGAACTGGGCTTCACCAAGCGCGAGATCGCCGCTGCCAACGACTACGTCTGCGGCACGATGACCGTCGAAGGTGCGCCGCACCTCGAAGACCAGCACCTGCCGGTCTTCGACTGCGCGAACCGCTGCGGACGGAAGGGCAAGCGCTTCATCCCGTTCCGCGCCCACATCGACATGATGGCGGCCGTCCAGCCGTTCATCTCGGGCGCGATCAGCAAGACGATCAACATGCCCCACGACGCCTCGGTGGCGGACGTCGAGGACGCCTACATGTGGTCGTGGGAGGCGATGGTCAAGGCGGTCGCCCTCTACCGTGATGGCAGCAAGCTGTCCCAGCCTCTGAACGCGTCCGTCGGCGACGACGAGGAAGACGCCGAAGAAGTGCTCGTCCACGCGGTGCCGAAGGCCGTCGAGGAAGTCGCCGAGAAGATCACCGAGCGCGTCGTCCACCACTACCTGCGCCAGCGGCGCCGCCTGCCGTTCCGGCGCGGCGGCTACACGCAGAAGGCCGTGGTCGGCGGGCACAAGATCTACCTGCGCACCGGAGAGTACGAGGACGGCTCGGTCGGCGAGATCTTCCTCGACATGCACAAGGAGGGCGCTGCCTTCCGCTCGCTGATGAACAACTTCGCGATCGCCGTCTCGCTGGGTCTCCAGCACGGCGTGCCGCTGGAGGAGTTCGTCGATGCGTTCGTGTTCACCCGGTTCGAGCCGAACGGCATGGTCCAGGGTCACGACCGCATCAAGATGTCGACGTCGATCCTCGACTACGTCTTCCGCGAGCTCGCAGTGTCCTACCTCGGTCGCCAGGACCTTGCACAGGTCGCCGAGGAGGACCTGAGCAGCACGACGACCGGCGCGCGCGAGGACAGCGAAGAGTTCTTCGAGGACACGCGCGATGGGAACGACGTCCCGACGACCGTTGTCGCCGAAGTGACCCACGAGCCCAAGGCCGAGCGGGTCGTCGAGGTCCCTGCGGCGGCCCCGAGCCGCCAGACGCCGAGGGGCCCCAACGGCTCTGCGATGCCGACGGCAGCCGCCACCGCGACCGCGGCGATCCGGACAGCCACCGCCGTCGCCGCCAGCACGGTCACGGTCGTGTCGAGCGCCGAGGTCGGTGCGCAGGAGCTCCGGCTCCGTCAGGTCCGCGAGGCGCGGATCAAGGGCTACGAGGGCGACCCCTGCCACTCGTGTGGCCAGTTCACGCTCGTGCGGAACGGCACCTGCCTGAAGTGCGTCAGCTGCGGCTCGACGAGCGGCTGCAGCTGACAGCCAGTGACCCCGCGGGGTCACGGGCCGGGCGCGACGGCGAAAGCTGTCGCCCGGCGGGTCAGGTCGCGCCGAAAACATGGTGCGGCCCCAGGCGCGGAGATCGCGGACGAACGACCCGCGCCGGGACGATGGTCGCGAGCCCCGCGCGATCGCCCCGAACGATCTGGAAGGGGTGAGGTCCGCGCCGAGCGTGTGTGTCGGAAGGCCGTCACGCACGGGCCCGCAGCCGGGAAGCAGCCGCCACGCAGGCACTTCGCAGCCCGTGGACTGATTCCGTCACGGGCTGCGAGAACCCGCTGCGACCGGGACTTCCCGCTGGCCTGAGACGCACCGCGAAGCCCGCCTTCACCGCCGGCGCAGCGCCCGCCGATCCGACCCGTGCCGGGGTGCTCCGCACCCGGCTGGGGAACCATGGGTCGACGGACAGGGTGGCTCCGCCCACGAAGGCGGATGGAATCGCTCGCCGTCTTCGTGCTGCTGGCCGGCTGCACGGGGGGCGGCGTGGACGCGCCTTCTCCCGGAGGCCCGGGCGGCGGCGGCGGAGGCTCGGGCAACAGCGGAGGGAGCCCCGCGAGCTGGGGAAGCCAACTGCTGTCGGTCGTGAGCTCCATCCCCTCGGATCGCGCCGTGCAGGTGGGACTCACTCCGACGCTGGTCGTGCAGTTCGACGGGGATCTGGCGGCCGAGACCCTGTCGTTCCCCGACACGCAGCTCAGGCGCGCGGAGGACGGACAGCAGGTTCCGATCCAGCGATCCGTCGGGTCCGACCGGACCGAGGCGGAGTTCACTCCGAACCAACCGCTCGCTCCCGCCACGGACTACGTGCTGACCTTGTCGCCGCTGACGGCTGACCAGGATGGGCGGGTCCTCGACCGGACCACCGAACTGCGCTTTCGCACGGAGGACCACGCCCCCCCGATGGTGCTCGGTTGGCAAGCCGCGTCCACGCCCCCACGACTCGGACCCGACGGGGGTCTCACGCTGCACTTCGACGAGGAGCTCGCGCCGGAGAGCGTCCTTCCCGGCACGATCCTCCTCCGCGGCACGGACGGGCGACCGATCGACGTCGATCTCGAGGTCGACGGGGCGACGGTGCACTGCCTCCCCGTCCGGGACGTGGCGGGATCCGCGGAGCTCGTGCTCTCGGCGCGCGGGGTCGAAGACCGATCCGGCAACCGGATGGAGACCGCATGGTCGGCCTCGCTCCTGACCGCTTCGGACCAGAGCGGGCCAACTCTGCTCGCGGTGTGGCCCGCGCAGGCAAGCGATCGACCCGGCCCGCGGGCACCGGTCCACGCCCGCTTCGACGAATCGCTGATGGGCGCGAGCCCCGACGGCTGGTTCCTCGCCCGGAATCCGGCGTCCGGTCAGCGCCTCCCCTACAAGGCGTTCGCGTCGCGGGACGGCCGCACGATCCACTTCCTGCCGACGGCCGACGTCGCTCCCGACACCGCGGTCGAGATCGTGCCGAGCGCCGATGGACTGCGGGCCACCGACGCCTCGGGCAACCAGGGTTCCCTGCTCCCGACGCTGCGCTTCGTCGTTGGGCACGACCGGATGGCGCCTCGCCCACAGCGCATCGAACCGGGCGCGGACACCAGCGCATTCCCTGCTTGGGGGCAGCTGCGCATCCGCTTCGACGACGCGATGGCCCTCGATTCGATCGAGACCGCGGCCAGCGCGCTGCGCGACGACGAAGGGTGCCTCGTCCCGCTCGCGCCGCCCGAACTCGACCCGTCCGGCACCGAGCTCGTCCTGACCCCGGCCTCGGCACTCCAGGCGGACGCCCGCTACGCGCTGCATCTGCCCGCGGGCCTCGACGGGCTGCGCGACCGCTCCGGGAACCTGCTCGAGGCGAGCATCGACTTCTCGTTCCGCACACACCCCCGCACCAGCCCTCCCGCGCTGATCTCGTTCCCGGCGACGGGCACGACCGGTGTGGCGCGGAACGCCTCCCTCGTGCTCGTCTGCGACGAGGCGCTCGTCGCGGACGAGGACGCCCTGCTCGTCCTCCGCGCCGACGGCGCGACCGTCGACGGAACCTGGTCGCCAGGCCCGCGTGCCGATTCGATCCGCTTCACCCCCGCAGGCCCCTGGACGGCTGGCACCGAACACCGCGTGGTCATCCAGCCAGGCCCCGAAGGACTCCGGACGACCTCGGGCCTCTACTGGTCCGACGCCATCACGCACACGTTCCGCACCGGCTATCGAGACGACCTCGATGCCCCCGCCGTCGAGATCCAGGTGGCGGGAGTGTCGGGCCACCACGCGGAGGGACGCATCCTCGCCACTGCGGGCTACGCCATCACGGTCGCCGACCCCGCACAGGGCGATCCGGGCTTCGACCCGACAGCCTGCAGCCTCGAGCTTCTCGGTCCGGGTGGAGCCCTGCTGGCCACGGCCATCGCCCAGGACGCACGAGCCACCGCCGCAGGCCTCGAGTTCCGCGTTCCGATCGCATCCCCACTGCCCGTGGGCTCGATCACCGCCCGCGCGACGGCCGCCGACCTGAGCGGCAACCGCTCGGCCACGACCGAACTGCGCTTCGAGGTCGTCGCGCGCAGCACGGAGATCCTCCCGTTCGAGACCACGCAGGTCGTCTGGGTGCGCACGGACCTCGACCGGGACGGGAACGGCCGCAACGACTTCGACGACGACCTCCATCGCCTCGGCCTCGTCGCAGACGGAGACCCGTTGGGACACAACGCCCGCCTCCGCGCGATCCTGATCGACGGAGTGCTCGCCCGGACCCGCGAACTGTTCGGGCGGGATCGGAACGGAGCGCCCATGGGGCCGGAGCCGATCCCGATCCGCCTCTCCGACCGCGAACCGCTGGGCGTCGCCCACATGCAGATCGCCTGCGGCGGCTTCGATCCGGAGGGCCCCGCCGGTCGCCGCGCCGGTGACGCGTCGACGGGCGTTCTCGGTCGCGCCTGGTACGATTATCGGAACGCCACGCCGAACGAGCGGAACACGTCCCGGGACCCCGGTCTCGGCGTGTTCCCTGCCGAGCTGTGGCTGTTCGAGACGCGCGTGCACCGCGATGTCTACCCGTCGTTCGTGACCTCCTACGCGCAGCTCTTCCTGGGGCTCGCGCCCGACCTCGGGGGCACGCCCGCCGGCCGCCATCCGCTGGATGCCGAGGCGCTGGCACCCGGCTTCGACCCGGACACCGGCAGTGCCCCCGCGGCCGCGCGCTACCACGCGATCTTCGCGGCTGCCGACGCCTGGGCGACCGCGATCGGCACGATCCTGGCCCATGAGATCGGACACTCGGTCGGCCTGACGGCGACCGGCACGGACACGGCTGGCCTCCACGGCGACGCATCCCTGCACAACGTGGCGTCGAGCAGCCGCGACGTCATGGCCACGGCACTCGGCTTCGACGCGCTGACCTCGCTCGCGTTCCGCTTCCGCCCTCTGAACGACGCCTACCTGCGCCAAGCGGTGGTGCTGCGATGAACATGATCCGGTGGTCCCCGGTGGCTCTCGCCACAGCGCTTCTCGCGCCCGCATCCGCCCAGGACGCGGCCTCCACGCTCGGCGGTCTCCTGCAGCGTGCCGATGCGACCGCCCAGGTCCGCTTCGTCGGATCCACCTACGAAGGCGAGCTGCGGGCGGCACGCTTCGTCACGCTGCGCACGATCCGGGGCAGTGCGCCGTCCGACCCGTTCACGCTGACGGAACCGGACGGCCGCGCGTGCGGCCGGGCCCTGGCAGGCCTGATCCCAGGCGCGAGCTACGTGGTGTTCCTGGATATCCGCGGTGACCACCACGACCCGTGCCTCGCGTCGTCGAGCAGCCGCGCACTCCCACTCGCAACGCCGGGGCTGCTGCAGCATGTCCTGGAGCTCGCCGACACTCCCGAGACGGCTTGGACCGAGACCTTCGCGGCAGCGCTCGACAGCATCGATCCCCGGGTCCGCGCGGATGCCGCGCTCGACCTGGCACGGCGCCCGGACCTCGAGTCCGCGACCACCAACGCCACCGCGCGGATCCTGGACGCGCTCGCCCGCGGCCTCCAAGAGGAGGAAGCCCCCCACACGGCGCTGATCCAAGCGACGCTCCGCACGCGTGCGCCAGGTTCCGCTGCGCTGCTCGTCCGGCACTACGTCGATGCCCGTGCGCCCTGGCTGGACCGCGCCCTGCTCGACGCGCTCGTTCGCTATCCAGCCACCGACGTGGCGGCCTGCCTCCCGTTCCATGCCCACCGAGGCATCCGCACCGCCGAGATCGCGGCGCGCCTGGATGCACGCGCTGGCACCCCGATCCTGGCCGGCATCGCGGCCGGGAACATCGATCCCGAGGCTCGCGCTCTCGCCGTCCGCGCACTGCGTGCCCGAGGTGTCCGCCCGGAGGATCTCTCGATGCTGGGCGTGCAGCCCGCGGACGTGCAGAGCGCCGCGCTCCCGGACCCACGAAGCAGGCCACGGTTCCGCTCCATCAACCCCGCACTCGCTGCCCCCGGAGCGCCGCGATGAACGAGACGGATCTCGATCTCCTCGACCTCGAGCGCCCGCTGGAGTCACTGTGGACCGGTCTGGTCGACGCGCCGCGGACGCTCGCGACGCTCGCCTCGGCAGGAATCCTGGACGTCGGCGGGCTCCTCCGCTGTCCGACCGCGACACTGCTCGCCCTGCCGGGCATCGGAGAGCGCAAGCTCGCGCGCCTCGTGGACGCGGCACGACACCAAGCCAGGCCAACGACGCCGACGGCCGACCCGCTCGCGTCCTGGCTCCCGGAACATCTGCTGGACCTGGACTTCGAGGAGCTCGACCTCTCCCGGTCCACGCGCGACGCGCTGCAACGACACGGCGTGAAGCGCCTGCGGGACCTGATGGACGCGCACGTGGCCACATCCGCGGCCGACCATCGCGCTCCCGTCCGGGCGGCTCTCACCAAGCACCTGACCTCCAACCGCCGGGAGCCCGTTCGGTTCCTCGCCGAACTCCGGCGCTTCCGCGCCGGCCTGACCGCGGACGATGCGGGCCTCTTCGACCGCGTGCTGGGCGTCGGCCAGCGCCCGGGCACGCTGGCCGATGCAGCCGCCGCTCTCCGCGTCCCGATCGAGGAGCTGCGCGCACGAGAAGTGTCCGTCCGCGCCGCCCTCCGGGACGCTTGCGGCAGCCTTCTCGACGCGCTCGGCCGCGACGCGGACTCCGCGCTCAGCGTGCGTGACGGCGTCGTCGGCGTCGACGAGCTGGTCGTCGGCACCGGTCTCCACGCGGCGAGCCAGTCGTGCAGCGATCCAACCCTCCCACTTCGCTGGCTGGCGTTCGCGCGCGCCGATCGCTGGTGCTTCGAAGCGGATCGGCTGTGCTGCCTGCCTGCCGACGACTTCCGGCAGATCGTGCGGATCACGCAGCGGGAACTGCGGCGCGCCGTGCGGACTCCGGTGCTCGTCGCCGACCTCTTGGCCGCGGCCCGCCGCGCGGTCGCCACGTGCACGCCGACGATGGTCCAACACGTGCTGCGCCGCGCCCTCGGCTATGCGCTGGCCCTCGATCAGGATGTCGGCGAGGTCGTGACGCTCCGGAACACATCGCTCAGCGA
>JBEAPQ010000027.1:0-9553 GCA_041164325.1 Planctomycetota bacterium
CGTGGCGGTTCACGATCGTCGCGATCTACGGCAGCGACAATCCGACCTACGACGAGGAGACGATGTTCTTCCACTGGCCGTACCTCAACGAGGGGTCCGGCCGGGCGGATGTCTGCGGGACGTTCACGATCGACCTCGACCCGTCGGCGGACGCGGCTGCGGCCTCGGCCGCGATCGACGCACTGTTCCGCAACTCGAGCAACCGGACCCTGACCCAGCTCGAGGCGGCGTTCTCGGCGCAGTTCCTGCAGATGTGGGGGAACATCGGGCTGCTGTTCGGCTTCATCGGCTACGCGGTCGTGTTCGCGACGTTCGTCATCTCGCTGAACACGATGTTGCTCAGCGTCCGTGAGCGCGTGCGTGAAGTCGGAGTCCTGAAGACGCTCGGATTCCGGACCGGGACGGTGCGTGGGCTCTTCCTGCTCGAGGCGCTGGTCGTGTGCGGGGGTGGCGCGCTGCTCGGCGCAGGCCTCGCGCGCCTCTTGTGGCACGGGCAGCCGCTGCGGCTCGCGACCGTGATCTTCCCCGAGTTCCTCGTGACCGATGCGACGCTCGTCGAGGCGGGTGTGATCGGGGCGGCGCTCGCGCTGATCGCAGGTCTCGCGCCCGCGATCGTCGCGTCGCGGCTGACCATCGTCCGTGCGCTGAGGAGTGGCTGAGAGCGATGGCGGTTCCGTGGACCTACAACGTCAAGAGCGCGTTCGTTCGCAAGGGGGCGACGGCACTGACGGTCACCGCCATCGCGTTCTCGGTCGCGGTGCTCGTTCTGGTGCTCGCGCTGGCGCAGGGGTTCGAGGAGGCTCTGGCGGGTACCGGCAGCGACCGCAATGCGATCCTGCTGCGCGCCGGAGCGACGTCGGAGGGCGTCTCGGGGATGACCCGGGATGTGGCGCGCATCCTCGGGGCCGCCGAGTTCGTGGCCCGTGACGAGTCCGGCGTGCCGCTGTCCCAGCCCGAGGTCTACGCGGCGTTCAGCCTGGAGAGGAAGGACGGCGGCAAGACCAACATCCCCGTGCGGGGGACCGGGCCGCAGGGGTTCGCCGTGCGGGAGGACCTGCGCTTCGCCGAGGGGCGGATGTTCGTGCCGGGCCGGCACGAGCTCGTCGTCGGCCGGGCGCTGAAGGCGCGGCTGCCGGGTACCGAGGTCGGCAGCGAGGTCGAGATGGCGGGGGTCGTCTGGCGCGTGGCCGGGATCCTCGACAGCGGCGGCCAGGCGTACGACTCGGAGCTCTGGGTCGACGTCGAGGTCTTCGTGCGCGTGCTCGACCGCGCGGGTTTCAGCACGCTGGTCTGTCGCCTCGCCGAGCCGGATCGGATTGCGGCCCTCGACCAGCGCCTCCGCGAGGATCCGCGGCTCAGCGTCACGGCCAAGACCGAGCGGCAGTACTTCGCGGAACAGGCGGGTGCGCTCAGCGTCGCGCTGAAGGTCCTCGCATGGTTCCTGGCGATCATCATGGGGACCGGTGCGGTGTTCGGGGCCACCAACACGCTGCTGGCCGCGGTGACGATGCGGACCCGGGAGATCGGCACGCTGCTGGCGATCGGTTTCCCACCGCGGGCGGTGTTCACCGGGTTCCTGCTCGAGTCGCTGGCGATCGCGGCCATCGGCGGGGCGCTCGGCGTCCTGCTCGGCTACCAGTGCAACGGGATCGCGACCGGCACGACGAACTGGTCGACCTTCACCGAGCAGAGCTTCTCGTTCCAGGTCCGGGGGTCCGTCGTCGTGCAGGCGATGGTCCTGTCGCTCCTGATCGGGGTGGTCGGCGGCGCGCTGCCGGCGCGGCGCGCCAGCCGGCTCAGTCCCCAAGTGGCGCTCCGCACGCTCTAGGCCGCACGGCCGGCGGTCTCGGCCCAGGATTCTGCGACGGACTGTGGAATCCGTTGGGCGGTGTCCGTTCGCGGCCGGCACGCGATGAACACCGCCCCATCCCCGGAACCTTTCGAGCCAGACGCTGCGCCGACGGCGTTGGCGATCCTCCGCGCGGACGGGAGTTCGCGACTCGTCGCCCAGCGCCCCCTGGAGATGGGCGAGGTCGTCCTGGTCCTGGACGGGGTCCTGGTCGACCGGCCGTCCCGACACTCGATCCAGATCGACGTGGCGCTCCACCTCGAGAAGCCAGCCGGCGTCGCGGGCGTGGCCGAACTCGACCAGTGCCTGTGGCGGTTCCTCGAGCACAGCTGCGAGCCGAACGCCGCCTTCCGCGGTCGGCAGCTGATCGCGACCCGACGGATCGCGGCCTTCGAGCCCGTGACGTTCGACTACCTGACGCAGGAGTACGACATGGCGTCGCCGTTCCGCTGCCAGTGCGGAAGCGTCCACTGCGTCGGTGAAGTCCGCGGGTTCCGCCATCTGGCGGAAGACGCGCGGCAGCGCCTGCGTCCGACGCTCGCTCCCCACATCTTGGAGCTTGCCCGCCGCGACGGCCTCTGCTGATCTTCCGCCCCATGACGAACGCCGCGGAGCGTGCGAACCAAGCGGGTCACACGCTCGACGGACCGAAGTTGCTCCACGAGATCTTCGAACGGTCCGCGCGGCAGCATCCGCACCGTGTGGCGATCGACGTGCCGCCGACGGCGCGTCGCGCCCGGCAGACGCGGACCTACGCCGAGCTCGACAGGGATGCTGCCCGGGTTGCGGGCCGCCTGGGTCCGGACCAGGGGGAACGCGTCGTCGCGGTGTTCCTCGGACGCCACGACCCCTGGCTCTACGCGTGCCAACTCGGGGTACAACGCGCCGGTGCGGCCTGGGTCGGCCTCGACGGCCGCCACCCCGATGCCGCGCTCCGCTTCGTGCTCGAGGACGCGGCGGTTCGGCATGCGTTCACCGATGCCGAAGGGGCAGAGCGACTGCGTGGACTCGATGTCCCGGGGCTCGAGGTCCACGAGGTCGACGGGCTGGGCGATCCGTCGAACTCGCCACCCTCGTACGGAGGCGCCGACGACCGTCTGGCCTACGTGATCTACACGTCGGGGACGACCGGGCGCCCGAAGGGCGTGCTGATCGAGCATCGATCCGCAGTTGCGCTCGTCCTGGGCGATGCCGACGCCTTCGGGCTGGGGCCCGGGGATCGCATCGGACAGGGCTCCTCCCCGGCCTACGACTCGTCGGTCGAGGAGGTCTGGCTCGCATGGGCGGTCGGCGGCACGGTCGTTCCCCTCGAGGATGACGTGATCCGCAGTGGTCCGGACCTGCTGCCGTGGCTCCGCCGCGAGCGGCTGACCGTCCTCTGCCCGCCGCCGACCCTGCTTCGGACGCTCGGGAGCCGAGACCCGCAGCGTGACCTGCCGGAACTTCGGCTGCTCTACGTCGGAGGAGAAGCCCTCGACCAGGACCTCGCGGATGCGTGGGCACGCGGACGTCGGATGGTCAACGGGTACGGACCGACCGAGTGCACCGTCACCGTCACGCGGTCGGATGTGGTTCCCGGCCGGGCTGTGACGATCGGCGAGGCTGTGTCGGGGAGCCGCGCGCTGATCCTCGACGAGGCGCTCCGGCCGGTGCCCGCGGGGGAAGAAGGCGAGCTCTGCATCGCAGGGCGCTCGCTGGCCCGTGGCTACTTGGGGCGGCCCGACTTGACCGCCGACCGCTTCGTGGACCACGCCGAGCACGGGCGCATCTACCGCACCGGAGATCTCGTGCGGCTCGATGCCGCCGGTCAGCTGGTCTACGGCGGTCGGCGGGACACGCAGGTCAAGATCCGTGGGCACCGCGTCGAACTCGGCGAGATCGAGGTCCGGATGATCGGCCGGCAGGGGATCGCGGCCGCGGCCTGCGCCCTCGGAGCGGACGGCGTGCTGCGGGCCTTCGTCGTGGCTCCTGGTGAGGCCCCGTGGGACCCGAGCCGTCTGCGTGCGGAGCTCGGGAACGAACTACCGTCGCACATGGTCCCGTCGCAGATCGAGCGCCTCGACGCGCTGCCGACGACGGTCGGCGGGAAGCTCGATCGGCGCGCTCTGGTTGCGCGTTCCGATGCCGCGGCTACCCCGGACGAGGTGCTGCAGCCCACCGTCGACGGCGTCCTCGGCATCATCGCGCGGTCCTTCGCCGACGCGCTGGGACGTCCACGTGGAGTCCGGCCCGACGAGGACTTCTTCGAGGCCGGGGGGGATTCGGTCCGCGCGGCGACGTTGGTCTCCGCACTCCGCGACGATCCGTCGACGGCCTCGTTGACGGTCCGCGATGTCTACGAGGCGCGGACCATCGAAGGTCTCGCGGCGCGCGTGCGCCCGTCGGTGGGGCGGACCGCAGAACGGAGCGCCGGCCCCCGCGTCGACCGACGCTGGCGCGCTCCGGCGGTGCTCGTGCAGTCGCTGTGGATCGCCGTCGAGGCCGCGTGCGCCCTGGCTCTGCTGCACACAGCGCTCTTCGCGCTGCTACCCGCCTGGCTCGACGGGGTCGGGGCCGGCGTCGGCCTGGTCCTGCTGCCGCTGCTCGCGGGCGTCGCCCGCGTGTTCTGGTGGGGAGCGGCCGTTGCGCTCACCGTGTTCGCGAAGCGTCTGCTCGTCGGCCGCTACCGTCCGGGCCGCTGGTCCGTCCGGGGTTGGTTCTACGTCCGTCACTGGGTCGTCGTCCGGATCGCGCGCGCCATCCCGCACGGTCTCGTGCAGGGCACCGAGTTCCAGAACGTGGCGCTCCGCGCGCTGGGTGCGCGGATCGGACGCGGCGCCCACTTCGCGCGCGGCGTCGATCTCGCGCACGGCGGATGGGACCTGCTGTGCGTCGGCGCGGAGGCCGTCGCGGACCGTGACGCTGCGCTCGAACTCTGCACGCTCGACGACGGCGAGCTCGTGGTCGGGCCGGTGACGGTCGGGGCGCGTGCGCACCTGGGAGTGCGGGGTGGGGTCGGGCCCGGCGCTGCGGTCGGGGAGGGTGCCGCCGTGACGGCGCTGTCGCGCGTCGGTGCGGGGCAGCACGTGGCCGCCGGTCGGATCGCGACCGGCGTTCCGGCGCAGGATGCGGGCGCTTCCGCCGAAGCCCCCGCACCGGTCGGTCGGTCACTCGGCGTCTGGACGCACGCGCTCGCGCACGTCGTGGTGCGGGTCCTGGGCTCGGCGCTCGGACCGACGCTCCTGATCGCCGGCCTCCTGGCGCTGGGAGGACTCCTGGGGACCAGTCCCGCGGACGTGGCGGCCTTCCTGGAAGTCCCCGACCTCGCGCCCGGTCTCCGTCTCGCCGCAGGTCTCGGCGTGCTGGTGCCCTCGGTCCTGGTCGCCCAGGCTCTGGTCCTGCGTTGGGGTCCCCGTTGTCCGACCGGCGTCCACCCCTTGCGCAGTGCGCGGCAGATCCTCGCCGAGGAACGCATGCGCAGCGTCGAGGCTGCCGGGATCTGGCTGAGCGGGACGCTGTTCTGGCCCGTATGGCTGCGGCTCTCGGGCGCGCGGGTCGGGCCCGCGACGGAGGTCAGCACGATCATGGACGTGCTCCCCGAGCACCTGGAGATCGGCGGTCGGTCGTTCTTCGCGGACGGGATCTACCTCGGTGGTCCGCGGCGGCGGCCCGGAACGTTCGAGGTCGCGCCGGTCGAGGTGGGAGCCGAGACGTTCTTCGGCAACCACGTGGTCGTCCCGTGTGGGGCTGTGCTGCCGTCCGGGATCCTGGTCGGCGTCTGCACGGTGGCGGACCCCGCCGCGGTCCGGCCCGGCTCGGCGTGGTTCGGACATCCCGCGTTCGAGCTGCCGCGGCGCGAGATCGTGGAGGTGGACGATCGGCTGACGTTCCGCCCCGGTCCGCTGCGCGTGGCGAATCGTGTCGTGTGGGAGCTCGCGCGATTCGGGCTTCCGGGCGTCGGCTCCCTGTTCGCGCTCGGTTGGGCGGGTGCCGCGGCGGGCGGGGCGACCGTGGGGGACATCGCGCAGGCGTCCGTGCTGTGCGCGGCGGGGCTCGTGCTGCTGGTCCTCGCCCTGAAGTGGGCGTTGCTCGGCCGCATCCGACCCGGCCAGCACGGGCTCTGGTCGTGCTGGTGTTCGCGATGGGACTTCCTCTACGTCGCGTGGGGCATGTTGGCGCGTCCGGTTCTCGCCCGCCTGGAGGGAACGCCCTGGCTGACGCTCTACCTGCGCGCGATGGGGCTCCGCATCGGGCGGGGGGCCGTGCTCGGACCTGGCTTCGCGCAGGTCGTCGACCCGGACATGATCGAGATCGGAGATGGGGCGACCGTCGACACGATGTTCCAGGCGCACAGCTTCGAGGATCGTGTGCTGAAGATCGACCGCGTGCGGATCGGCGCGGACGCGACCGTGGGCCGGGCCTCGGTCCTCCTCTACGGCATCGACATCGGCGCCTGCGCACGCGTGGCGGGCCACAGCGTCGTCATGAAGCGTGAGCGGCTGCTGCCGGGCCGCCGCTACGAAGGGGTGCCGACACGCGAGGTCGGGGCATGACGCAGCGAGCACGCATTGCCCCGCTCGATGCGGCGCGCGGCCTCGCTGTCGCGGGCATGGTGTGGACGCACTTCGTCGGCACGGAAGGCGTCGGAGGGTTCGAAGGTGCGGCGTCCGCGCTGACGACGCTGATCTACGGTCGGGAAGCGGCGCTGTTCTTCGTCCTTGCGGGCATGTCGTGGGCGATGCAGGCCGCGCGCGGGGACCGGGTCGGGCGCCGTGCGCTCTTCCTCGGGCTCTTCGGTTTCGTGTTCGGCCGCACGCTGTGGCCGACCGAAGTCCTCGTGCCGCTCGCGCTCTGCATGCCGCTCGTCGTGGCGTTGTCCCGGCCGCAAGAGCGTGCGTGGCCGCTCGCGCTCGCCGTCTTCGGGCTGGTCGTGGCGATGCCGATCTGCGACGTGCTCTTCGGCGACTACGCGTGGGGTGACTGGAACGAGGACGGCACGGTCCATGCCGCGGAGTCGACGTTCGGCTGGGTCACGCTGCGCTACTACCTGCTGACCGGGAACTACCCGCTCGTCGGATGGCTCGTGCTGCCGCTGCTCGGCGCACTCGCGGTCCGGGGGGAATGGCTCGCCGCAGCACGGCGCAGCCTCTGGCCGGCGGCCCTGGCCCTCGGTGCTGCGGCACTCGCGTCGGCCGCTCCATGGCTCGCGGAGCTCGGGATTCCGGTCTTGGATGCGCATGCGTCCTGGTTCGAGCTGGTCTGGGTCCCGACGACGGTGCCGTTCGTCCTCCGGGAAGGGGGCATCGCACTCGGGGTCGTTTTCCTCTGCCTCCGCGCCGACTTTGCGCCCGAGGTCCTCGCGCGTCACGGACGCGCATCGCTGACGCACTACGTCGCGCACATCGCGCTGGTGTTCACGCTGCTCAGGGTCTGGTGGCCGGACGAGGATTGGCCGATCCCGGTCGGCGTCGCAGCGTTCTGCGGCTACTGGGTCTTCGCGCACTGGTTCCAGGCGCGGTGGTTCGCGCGCCACAGGCGAGGTCCGTTGGAGGCTTCGTGGGACGCGGTCGCAGACAGAGACGGTGGGCCGAATCAACCCGGCTGACCCTGGCTTGTGGACTTCGGGACGTGGTGGTCCGATGTCCGAGGACCAGGAACAGCGACGCGGTGTCGCGCCCGGTCAGGCCCGGCGCCTACCCCCATGAACAAGACGACCTGCCTCCTGGCCCTCCTGCTCTCGAGCGGGGCCGCTCTCGCGCAAGCGAACCTCGTCATCCCGGCTGGCATGACGAACTCGAACCCGGGTTCGACCGGGTTGGCGTGGCGCAACACGGCGTTCCGCTTCCAGATGCTCTACGACGACTCCCACTTCACGTCGCAGGGCATCAACTTCCCGATCGTCATCTCGCGACTCCAGTACCGCGCGTCGGGTGGCCAGACGAGTGCGGGCGGCGAGGTCTACAGCGGCCTCACCGTGCAGATGACGACGTCGCCGAGCGACTGGTCGGCGCCCAGCACGACGTTCGCGAACAACCTCGGTGCGGACGTCACGACCGTGTTCCAGGGCAACGTCACCTGCCTCGCCGCGGCCGGCACTTCGCCGAACACCTACATCATCGACATCCCGCTGGCGACGCCGTTCGTCTACGACCCCTCGCTGGGGCAGGACCTGTTGATCGACGTCGACTCCCCGTCGGCGCCCCTGCCGACCGGCGTGCCGTCGATGGCCGCGTCGAGCAACGCCTCGCACCTCGCCCGACGCGTCTCGACGACGACCGTGGGCAATCCGACGGGCTCCCTGTCCTACTTCGCGGCCGTCGTCCTGATGGACTACGCCCCGCAGCCGAACGTGGCGACCGCCACGTCCTACGGCGACGGCTGCGTGTCGCAGGCGGTCAGCTTCCACGAGCCGTTCCTGCCCGGAACGTTCGACCTGGGCGGGACGGCGGGCGCACCCAACAGCATCCTGATGAACCCGCTGAGCACCGGCTACGTGGTCGTGCCGGGCTCGAACGCGTGGGCGACGCCGACGTCGACCGCACTGTCGCTCGGCGACGACGAGCTGACGCCGCCGATCACCCTGCCGTTCACGTTCAGCTACCCGGGCGGATCGACGGCCGACATCCTGGTGTGCTCGAACGGCTTCGTCTACCTCGACCCCACGCAGACCTCGACGTCGGCGGCGGGAAGCGTGCCGGGTCTCCTGACCTTCGGGCCGCGGCTCGCGCCGCTGTGGAACGACCTCGACCCGTCGACGGGCGGCGCCGTGTACTACGACGTCGACCTCGGCGGCAACGTCGTCTACGTGACGTGGGACCAGGTTCCCCTGTTCGGCAACGGGGCCGCGCTCAGCACGATCCAGCTGGCGATGTACTCCGACGGCCGCGTCGAGTACCGCTACCAGGACGTGCAGAACGCGACGGCGGTCACCGGTTGGTCGCCGGGCAACGGCGCCCGCAATGGCGGCGACGTCGACATCTCCGTCTCGATGCCGTTCCTCTGCGAAGCAGACCAGGAACCGCTGTCGCTGGTGGGCATCGGCCGGCCCAAGCTGGGCACGCCGTTCGCGCTCGAGGTCCGGGAGATCCCGTCGGCCGCGTTCCTCGGCGCGATCTCGCTGGGCTTCACGCAGATCGTGCCGGGCATCGACCTGACCAGCGTCGGCATGGCGCGCTGCTTCCAACACACGACGTTCGACGCGACGTTCGCGTTCACGCCGACGGGCGGCACGCAGATGCTGCCGCTGAGCATCCCGGCGACGCCGGCTCTCGCGGGCGTCCACGTCTTCGGTCAGGCGATCGCCAACGGCACGCCCTACACGCCGAGTGGCGTGCTCTCGTCGAACGGCATCGATCTGCTGCTCGACCTGAACTGAGTCGGCCGACGGTCCGCGGCGGCGCTCGCCGTCGCGGATCGGGCCTCAGGCCCCCTGATTCGTGGTCTCGCTCCCGCCGTCGCTTTGCGGTCGAGCAGATCAGCCGATGTGACGTATCGGTGTCGAGGGCCTGGAGGGGGCCTCGTGGCCGGGATGCCGGGCTAGACTCCCTGGCTTCTCCTGCTCCCTCGCGGGCCCTGCCGCTCTGCGGGTCCCGTTTCCATGCGCGATCCGCACACGAAGATCTCGATGCTCCGCACACTTGCTGTTCTCGTCGCTCTCCCAGCCGCTCTCCATGCCCAGGCCGCGTGGACGGTGGTCTCCCCGGCCGGCACGGCGTTCCCGCCCGG
>JBEAPQ010000028.1:0-8237 GCA_041164325.1 Planctomycetota bacterium
CGAGTGCGTGCCCCGCGCGGAAACGGGGCCAGAGGTGTCGATGGTTGGACTGATTGGATGGGCGTGCGCGGCCGCTCTGGCCGCGGCGGTCACGGGCGCGTCGCCGCTCCGTGCGCAGGTCGGGTTCGCCGATCGCGTGGTGGCGTCGGACACGATGGGGCAGGCGGGCGGCGGGATCTTCGCGCCCGCGAACGCCCTTGGCCGACCGGACGGTGCTGTGCACACGCTGGGCGTCGGCGGCTACCTGACGCTCGGCTTCGACGTGTCGATCGTCGACGGTCCGGGCGCGGATCTCGTCGTCATCGAGAACGCGTTCCGCTCGTTCGCGGCGCCGTGGATGACGTTCGCCGAGGTCTGCTTCGTCGAGGTCAGCACGGACGGGATGCACTTCGCGCGGTTCCCGGCCCAGTACACGGGGCCCCAGGTCGATCCCGGAGCCTTCGCGTTCGTGCACACCGGGGACTACGCCGGGCTCGGCGGCGTGGCGGCGGCCGATGTCGCCGCGGAACCTTCCAACCTCGCATCCTTCGGGGGCGATGGCTTCGACCTCGCCGACCTGATCGCGCACCCCGAAGTCGTGGCCGGCCGGGTCGATCTGCAGGACGTGCGTGAAGTCCGGCTGGTGGACGTGCGCACCGGTGTCGACGTCGATGCTGCGGGCCGACCGATCCGCGACGCGGGCGCCGGCGCAGCGGACGTGGACGGCGTCGTCGCGCTGCACCGGCAGGGGACGGTCGCTGCCGGTTCCCCGCGCGTCGGGCTCGTGATTCCGCCCTCGGGTGCGTTCGTCCTCGACATCGAGGATCCGGACGGCCTCGCGGACCTGCAGTTCCTCGGCGCGTCGCTGTTCGGCGTCCCGGTCGATCCGACGTTCCTGTTCGCGCTGGGGCAGGTGACGGCGGTCACGCCGACGTCGTTCCAGATCGTCCTGCCGGGCCCTCTACCCGCGTCGATTCCGCTCCGCATGGCGGTGACGGTCCGGGACGCGGCGGGCCACGCGAGCAGTGCGGCGCGGACGCGGCAGGGCTGACTCAGCCGCCGCGCTTCGGGAATCGATCGGCGGCGGCGAGCACCTTGCGCGCGCGTTCCGCCACGTCGAGCTCGCCGTGCAGGTCGAGCAGGACGGCTTCGGGCAGCGTCAGGCACTGGACGAGCATGTCGGACAGCGAACCGAGGCTCGCCTCGCCGACCTCGAACTCGGAACCGGTCCGAGCCCGGATCGCATCGAGGATGCGGGGGCGCAGCTCTTCGACCTCTGCCGTCGACGCTTCGACCTCGGCCAGCGGCTGCACACGGACGAGCCGGTAGGGGCGCTCGCTCTCGGTCTCCTCGATCCGGACGCGGCCCAGGCCGACCAGCCAGATCAGGAACCGACCGTCGTCGAGCTTCTCGTGTCGGGCGATCTCGCCGACGCCCGCGATCGGGTGGATCGGCGGGCGCTGCGGGAGATCGGCGCGGTCCGCCTCGAGCACGGTCCCGATGACGAGGCGGCCGCTGCGGTCGAGCGAGTCTTCGATCATCGCGCGGTAGCGCGGCTCGAAGATGTGGAGTGGCATCAGCTGCCCCGGGAACAGGAATGCGCCCGGGAGCGGAAACACGGGCACCGGAGTCGCGGTGGCCATCTCGAACGACCGGGGAGGCCACGCGTCTTCGAAGGGTTCCATGGCGATCAGCGCGCGGTCAGGTGGAGGGACGGGTCGAGGTCGAGGGCTTGGCGAACGGTCTCGAACTGGATGGCGACGGTGTCCTCGACGTTCCGACCGTAGCCCCCAGCCATCGTGACGACGAGGGGGACGCCCCGCTCGCGACAGGTCGCGAACACGCGGCGATCGCGCGCGGCGAGTCCAGGCGCAGTCAGCGCGAGGCGGCCGAACCGATCGTGGACGAACGGGTCGGCACCCGCGAGGTAGAACACGAACGCCGGGTCGGCAAGCGCGAACGCGCGGTCGAGCGACTCGTCGAGCGCTTCGAGGTAGGCGCGATCGTCCGTTCCGTCCGGCAGCGCCACGTCGAGGTGCGAAGGGACCTTGACCCGCGGGTAGTTGCGCGCGCCGTGGATCGAGAACGTGAAGATCTCCCGGTCACCGTGGAACAGCTCCGCGGTTCCATCGCCCTGGTGGACATCGAGATCAACGATGAGGATGCGTCGTCGCATCGACTCAGCCTGGACGACGCGCGCTGCGACGGCGCAGTCGTTGAACACGCAGTAGCCGCCGCCGCGCGCCCGTGCCGCGTGGTGTGTGCCTCCACCCAGGTAGAGGGCGACACCCTCGCGCAGCGCTGCGCGTGCGGCCGCGACGGTCGCTCCGCACGAGCGGAGCGACCGTTCGACCATCGCCTCGGACCAAGGGAAACCGATGCGCCTCTGCTCCAGAGCGTCGAGGGTCCCCGTCCGGACGGCGCGCACGTAGTCCATGTCGTGCACCGCCGCGAGCTCATCGTCGCGTGCCGCGGGCGCGACCTCGAAAGTGGCCCTTGCTGCGCACCACGGGTCGGCCTCGAGCCGCTCGCGAAGCAGCCGGTACTTGTCGATCGGAAACGCGTGCCCCTCGGGCAGCGGGATCGGGAACCGGTCCGTGTGGTACACGCGCATCCGGGAGACCTTCGCGGCGCTACAGCCGGTGGAGGCGAAGGACCTCGTCGACCGTGGTCGCGTTGGCGCGCGCGGCCGCCTCGGCGCGTGGATCTTCGATCGGCAGATCGAAGTAGGTCGCGGCCAGCGGCTCCGCACCGGCGCGCGCCTGCCACGCATCGCGCCAGCCTGCATCGACGCGTTCGGGAACGGGACGTCCCGAGACCGTGCACCAGACGATGGTCCACGCGCGTGGCAGCACGTGGATCGGCTGGTAGCCGCCACCGCCCGTCGCGACCCAACGGCCGCTGCACAGCTTCTCGGCGAGATCCCTGGACAGCGCCGCGTTGTGCGCGAATGCGCGCGTCGTCAGCGACAGGTCGGCCAGTGGGTCCGAGACGTGGGGGTCGCAGCCGTGCTGGGTCAGGATCAGCTCGGGCTGGAAGCGCTCGAGCGCCGGGACGAGCGTGCGTTCGACGGCGTCCTGGAAGCTCTCGTCGGTCGTTCCCGGCGCGAGCGGCACGTTCATCGCAGCGCCGATCCCAGCGCCGCGGCCCTGGTCGATCGCGCGTCCGGTGAAGGGCCAGCGGCGCTCCGGCGTCTCGTGGTAGCTGATCGTCAGGACGTCCGGGTCGTCCCGGAAGATCCACTCGACGCCATCCCCGTGGTGGACGTCGAAGTCGATGTAGGCGACCCGTCTCAGACCGTGGCTGCGCGCGGCGAGCACGCCCAGTGCCAGGTCGTTGTAGAGGCAGAACCCGCTGGCTGCGGCCGGCATGGCGTGGTGGAGGCCACCCGTCGGGTTGAACGCTGCGTCCGCCTCGCCGCGGAGCACGGCGTCCACGCACGCAACCGTCCCGCCCGCGGCCGCCGCTGCGGCGCGGTGCTGGCCCGGGCGGATCGGGTTGTCGGCAGTCCCGACACCGTGGATCGGTGCAAGGCGCGCGGCCGCACGGTCGGTCGGGTCATCGAGTCGTGCGAGCAGCTCGACGTAGGCGCGGTCGTGGACCGTGCAGAGCTCGTCGACCGTGCACGGCGTGGGGGCGAAGCGCTCGTCGTCCCGAGCGAGTCCTTCCCGTTCGATCAGGTCCGCGAGGGGTTCCTGGCGGAACGGGGCGAATGGATGGTCCGGTCCAAGGTCGTAGACCGGCATCCGGCGGGCATCGACGAGGCGAGCGCTTCGCATGGCGGAGTTCTAGCCGACGCCGCCTCGGTCCGGCCAGCGATGGACGGACCATGGATGACCCCGTGACGTGCAACCCGTGTCCGACCGAGAATTCCGTCCGCGGTGCCTTCGTTGTGGCAGCCGTTCGAGGAGAGCATCCGCATGCAGCCATCGATCCACATCGCACCGCTGATCGCGGTGTCCCTCCTGAGCACGGAGGCCGCAGCGCAGGTTGCGCCGATGGTCCTGCTCCGCGACATCCAGACGACGCCGAAACCCGATCCGGCCTCGATGCCTGCGGGGTTCACGGACTTCCTGGGAGACCTGTTCTTCGCGGCCACGTCCGAGACGTCGGGGCTCGAGCTGTTCCGCAGTGACGGCACGGCGGCTGGGACCCGGGTGTTCGTCGACGCGGTGCCGGGCCCCGAAGGCTGCGCCTCCATCGGTGCCCCGCTCGTGGCCGGCCGCCACCTGTTCGTGGCGATCGACGACCGGGTGCACGGCGCCGAGCTCTGGGTGACGGGCGGAACCTCGGCACACCTCCTCCGTGACATCGTGCCGGGGAGCGGCAGTTCGATTCCGTCACCGCTGGCGGCGTACCGCGGAAGGCTGTTCTTCTCGGCCTTCGAAGACGGTGCAGGGATCGAGCCCTACTTCAGTGACGGGAGCACCGTTGGGACCGCGCGGCTGATGGATCTCCAGCCGGGGCCCGGCAGCTCGTCGCCACGGCACGCGCTGGAAGTCGGTGGTCGGATGTTCTTCATCGCCGATGACGGCATGCACGGGGCGGAGCCCTGGATCACCGACGGGACGGTTGCGGGGACGCAGCTCCTCGTCGACGCGTTCCCGGGTCCGACCGAGAGCGGTGCCGTGCCCCTCGGTGTGGTGGGGGGGCGTCTCGTGTTCCGGACGTACAACGGCCCCGAGCCGCTGTGGGTGACCGACGGAACGGTCGCTGGCACCACGCCGATCCCCACCGTGCTGGACGGGGTCCGGGACCAGGGCCTGGTGGTCGGCTCCGCGCTGTACTTCGTCGGCAACACGCTGGCCCGCGGCGATGAACCCTGGGTCACGGACGGAACGGCGGCTGGGACCCGGATCGTCCGCGATCTCGCCATGGGCAACCTGTCGAGCAGTCCGACGTTCCTCGGCGATGCGGGCGGGCACGCCGTCTTCGCGACGGTCGGCGTCGGTGATCTCTGGATCACGGACGGCACGTTCTGGGGCACGCATCGCGTGCCCGGAGTCCGGGCCTCTTCGGTCCGGGGAGCGCGGCTCGCGGCGGAACTCGTGTTCGCAGCGGACGACGGAGTGACGGGCCGGGAACCGTGGATCACGGACGGGACGGTGCTCGGCACGCGACGCCTCGCCGACGTCGCGCTCGGTGGGCGCGGAAGCTACCCGGGCGGCTTCGTCTCGTTCGGCGGTCAGGCGGTCGCTTTCCGTGCGCAGGATCTCGTCCACGACGTCGAGCCGTGGTTGACCGACGGGACGACTCCAGGCACCCGGCTCCTCGCCAACATCCACCAGACGCCGCTCGGCCACACGATGTCGAGCGCGCCCAACGGCGGGGTGGCGTGGCGTGGGCAGGCCGTGTTCAGCGCGACGAGTGCTGCGGGTACGGCACCCTGGCGGAGTGACGGCACGACGTCGGGGACGGTGGTGCACCGTGCGTTCGCGGCGCCCGATGCGTTCCTGCAGCTCAACGAGGACGGGAGCCCGCGTCTCCACGTCGCGCGCGAGGAGCTGATCGCCGTCGTTGGCTATCCGCCGGACGCATGGCTGTGGCGCGACTCCGGCACGGGGCTCGTGCCGACGTCGCCGATCGCGTTGAACCAGAGTTCCCGCCCGCTGCCGCGTTGGGCCGTCGGAGGCGGCTTCCTGTGGCTGGTGGGCGACGACCTGTTCCGCGTCGACCGCGGGGTGGCCCAGCGCATCCCGCTCGCGGGCACCACGCCGAGCTTCCCGATGGTGCTCGTGCCGCTCGGTGCGGGGCTCCTGTGCACGGCGAGTGCGGGATCGTCCGACGGGCTGTTCTGGGTCGATGGGCAGGGGTTCCGTCTGGTGGCGCCTCTGCCGCGCTACGGGGTCCAGGATGGGATGGCGGTCCGGCACCGTGCGTTCTTCGTGGTCGAGGACCAAACGGTGGGCGAAGAGCTCCTCGTCACCGACGGCACGTCTGCCGGAACCACGGTCCTCGACCTCCGGCCCGGCGCCGGCAGCAGCCGTCCGAGGCTGCTCGGCGCGTTCGGCGACGCGCTGCTGTTCGGCTGCGATGACGGGCTCCACGGCCCCGAGATCTGGGCGACATCGGGCACGCTGGCATCGACGGTCCGTCTGACGGATCTGCCCGGGAACGAACCGGTGCGCGCGCTGTGGCGGATCGGCCTCGACGCCTTCGTCTTCGCCCATGACGACGGCGTGCACGGCGTCGAGCCCTGGCGCCTCGACGCGGCCGGTGCGCGTCTCGTGGCGGACCTCGTGCCCGGTGCGGGAAGCTCGCTCGAGGCGTTCCTCGGCGTCGCCGGTGCGGAGGCCTTCTTCGTCGGACCGGACGGAACGCTGTGGAGGACCGACGGCACGGCGGCGGGTACGTCCGTGGCGTTCGGCGGGCTGCGGTCGCAGCGGGAGTTCCTCGTGGCCGGTGGGAAGATCTACGTCGACCACGATGACGGTGTGCACGGGGATGAACCGCACGTCTTCGCTGCCGGCGCCACCGCGGAGCTTGTGGGCGAGTCCTGCGGCGTCGGCACCCGTGCGCCCTGGCTCGAGGCGGGCGATCCCGTGCTCGGCGCCGCGGTCCACGTCCGCTGTGGCGGGGGGGCCGCAGGGTCGGTGGCGCTGCTCGCCCTCGGACCGCGGGCCGTCTTGCCGGGCTGGCTCCCGGGGGGGTGCACGGTGTTCGTCGACCTCGATGCGACCGAGGTCGTCGGCCTGTTCTCGGACGGATCGACCACCGGTGAGCGTCACTTCGCGGTGCCCAACGTCCCCAACCTCTCCGGAGCGGAGGTGGTGCTGCAGCTCTTCACGGGACCCTCGTCCAACCCCGCGGGCATCGAGACTTCGGCGGCGATCGCCCTGACGCTCGGGACGTTCTGACCGGCCAGCCGATCGGCTCAACGCTGCCGGTCCGCGGAGCGGATCAGCGTGTCGAGGCCGTCGAAGAAACCCTGGATCTCGCCGACGTCGACCCCAGCCGGCTCGCGCGTCCCGCCCGCGTCGGGCAGCGGCACATAGCGCGGATCGAGTGCCGCGGCCCGCTCGGCAGCGGCGTCGGCGTCCTCGTCGAGGCCCACCCTCCGGTAGAGATCCGCGGCGGTCGCGTGGACGATCGCGTCGGCCGGGAACCGGGCTTCGGCGGACTGGATCATCGTCAGCGCGCCCTCGACGTCCCCTTGGACCTGGAGCAGCAGGGCGCGGACCGAGACGTCCTGTGGGTCGTCGGCGACGGCCGCGCCGAGCACGCGCTCGACCGTGCCGAGCACCTCGGGGCGGTCACCGGGCGGCAGGGCGTTCGCCATCCGCAGCATCTCGCTGGCGACGACGCACCGGTTGCTCCGGCTCGGGTCGAGGTCCAACAGGCGGAACAGGTTGGTCTGGAGCTCGGCGCGACTGCGCAGATCGCCGAGGTGGCTCAGGGCTTCGATCCGGAAGCGCAGCAGGTCCGGAGTCGCTTCGCCGAGGACGCGCTCGGTCGCGTCGAGGTCGGAGATCGCTTCGCGCCACGCGTTGAGCTGGTAGTGCGCCTTCGCCCGGACGAACCATGCGCGCCAGTAGGTCGTGTCCTGGGCGATGACCTCGGAGGCTTGGGCGAGCGAGTCGTAGAGCAGGTCGCTGCGTTCACGCGGCGTCAGCCGCCGGCCCAGGTCGTCGCTGGCGCGGGAAGCGAGGGCGAGGGAGCGCTCGGCACCGGCGAGGCTGGCCTCGAGCCGGTTGCGCTGACGGTCCTGTTGGAGGGCGAAAGCACCGAGTGCCAGCATGGCGATGACCGCGCACAGGCCGGACAGCAGGGGCCGTGCCCGCGCTGCAGCCCAGGCTCGACCGACAGGCCCAGGCAGGCGGGCCAGGACGCGCTCGCCGCGGAGGAAGCGGTCCAGGTCGTCCGCGAACTCCTGGGCCGAGCCGTAGCGCTGGGCGGGTGCTGGCGACATCGACTTGGCGAGGATCGCCTCCAGGTCACGGGGCACGTCGGCCCGGAGTCTCGCGAGGCGCGGAGGGCGGCGTTCGAGGACCTGGCGGAGCACGTGCTGCGCCGAACCTCCTTCGAACGGCGGGCGCCCGGCGAGCAGCGTGTACAGCGTCGCGCCGAGCCCGTAGACGTCGGTCCGGGAGCCGATCGCATCCCGCTCGCCGAGCACCTGTTCGGGCGCCATGTACATCGGCGTCCCGACGATCGCGCCGCTCTCGGTCATCGAGCCGGATCCGCTCTCCCGTGCGAGTCCGAAGTCCGTGATGACGACCGAGCCGTCCTCGCGTTGGATCAGGTTGCCCGGCTTCACG
>JBEAPQ010000029.1:0-30321 GCA_041164325.1 Planctomycetota bacterium
CCGAGGTTTCCTTCCGCGACCTGTTCGATCTCGACGAAGGTCGCTACGGCCTGATCGGCTGCTTCATCGCGATCCTCGAGCTGATGAAGCAAGGCGTGATGCGCGGCCACCAGTCCGAGGACCATGGCTCGATCGTCGTCGTGTTCCGCGGTGACCCGACGATGAGCGCCGAGCAGATCCTGGCCGGTGGGGAACGCCTGGACGGCGAGGACGGCGTCGACGATGCGACGCCTCCGAGGGTCTCGGTGCCGGACCTGGAAGGCGACGAGCCGAGCGCCGACGAGTTCGACGCGCCGCCGGACGTCCTCGATCCCGGCCGCAACTGACCGCGAGAGTGGGGGACCGGTTCCAGGCTGCGTCCCGGATCAGGTCGCGAGTCCCGCTCGCCGTAGCGCGCGATCGAGGGACTCCGGGTTCGCCGCCGCGAACGCCGACTCTTCCTCGAAGCACCAGCGCCCCCAGAGTTCGGCCGAGCCGAGCGCCTGCGGGAAGTCGGGTGCCGGGGTCTCGATCGACCGCGGCATCACGAAGGCGCGACCAGCCGTGTAGACGAGGCTGAAGGCGGGGGTCGTGCGGCGGCGGAGCAGGTCTTCGACTGCGGGAGCGACGGCCTCGATCGGACCGCTCACGGCGAGCAGGAAGGCGGGGAACGGTGCGCCGATCCGACGGACGTCGACCTCAGGGCCCAGCATCGCGTCCACGGGTTCGGTCGGCAGGCGTTCGAGGTAGTCGAGCTTCTCGCCCAAGAGGTGTCCGTGCAGCCACGGGATCGAGGCGGCCGCGCCGATGCTGTTGAGGAGCAGCGTGCCCTCGGATCGTTCGGCCATCTCGAAGCCACAGCGGAGGAACGCACCGTCCGGCTCGCGGCGCGGAGTCTGGCTCCAGAGCAGCAGGTGTCGGGCTGCGAACGGGTGGATGTTCGGCGTGAGCGCGACACCGTCCGCCGACCACAGCGATTCCTGGTCGAGGATCTGCTCGGCCCGGCAGGGCGGGAACGGTGGTCGCGCTGCGTGCGCGCGGCCCGCGCGTCGACTCCTCGTCGGGATCCAGCAGAGTTCGACCCGGCTGCCGTGCAGTTCGAGCACCCGACGAGCGGCCGGCTCGAAGGCAGGAGTCGTCGCAGCCAGAGCGAACGGATCGTGGGGAAGCATGGACCTCGGCCCGGCGCGCACGCGCCGGGTGCGCAGTTTGCATGGCGTCTGTCGCAGCGCTACCCTCGCCCGGGCTTTCCGGGATCGAGCCCGGACCGTTCGTCCCCGGCTGAGGCTACAAGGATCTTGAAGGTCGTCTTCTTCGGCTGTGGTGACTACGCGCGCCCCTCGCTGCGCGCCCTGGTCGAAGGGGGCTATACCCCCGAGCTCGTCGTCACGAAGCCCGATGCGCCGCGTGGTCGGGGCCGGAAGATCTACCCGGCCGAGGTCCGGCTCGAGGCCGAAGCGCTCGGCCTGCCGTTCGAGCAGCCGGAAGACCTCCACGCGCCGGAATTCCTCGAGCGTCTCCGGGCGATCGGCCCGGCGGTCGGCGTCGTCATCAGCTACGGGGTCATCCTCAAGCAGGAGTTGATCGACCTGCCGGAGCACGGACTGATCAACGCGCACGCGTCGATCCTGCCCAAGTACCGGGGTGCTGCGCCGATCGAACACGCAATCCGCGAAGGGTGCACCGAGACCGGCGTCACGATCATGCGGATCGTTCCCGAACTCGATGCGGGCGACGTTCTGCTCGTCGAGAAGACCGCGATCGACGGTGCCGAGACGGCCGGGCAGCTCCGCGAGCGCCTGGCGGTCCTGTCGGGCGAGGCCCTGGTCAAGGCGCTGCAGCAGATCGAGTCCGGCAAGGCCAAGTTCGTGCCGCAGGACCATGCGGCCGCGACCCGCGCGCCGAAGATCGAGAAGGCGGACGGCGTCATCGACTGGAAGCGTCCGGCTACCGAGATCCACTGGCTCGTCCGCGCGATGACTCCGAAGCCCGGTGCGCAGACGCGCCTCGGCGCGAAGCGGTTCATCGTCATGGAAGGCGAGGTGGAGGAGGACCTCTACGGCATGGGTGTGCCGGGGGTCATCCTGTCGGCGGGCGAGGAAGGCATCCGTGTCTGCACCGGGAAGGACCTCTACCGGATCACGCGCATCAAGCCGGACAACGGGCGCAACATGACTGCGGGTGAGTTCGTGCGCGGCCATCCCCTTCCGCCCGACGCGCGCTTCACCTGAGGCGCGCGCCGGCCTGGCGCTCTGCGCGTCTCCGCATCTTTCCCTGACCCACGCGCGGAACCCGGTGTCGATCCGACGAAACGTCCGTCCCCAAGGACCAGCTCCCCTCGGGCCGCGCCGCATCGCAGCGCGCGCACTCCTCGCGCTGGCCGAGGACCCTGACGCCCGGCTCGACGCAGTCCTGGACCTCGACGATCTGCCGGCGCGGGACCGTGGGCTCGCGGCGACGATCGCGCGGGGCGTGGTGCGGCGGCAGGGGTTCCTCGACCACGTGCTGGCGGGGCACTGTGATCGGGGCCTGCCGGACGATCCACGGATGCGGATTCCGCTGCGCATCGGTGCGTTCCAGCTGATGTTCCTCGAGAGGGTCCCGCCTCATGCCGCGGTCGACGAGAGCGTCGCGCTGAGCGGTCCCCGGCAGCGGGGGTTCATCAACGCCGTCCTGCGTCGCGTTGCGGCGTCGGTGCAGGACCGACCGGCCGATCCCGCGCGTCCCCGCGATGAAGTCGCGCTCGGCGAGGGCCGCTCGATCCGACTCGCGGCGCCGATTCCCGATCCCGGGACGGACCCGGCCGGTGCCCTGGCGCTGGTCCACGGTCTGCCAGAGTTCCTGGTGGCGCGCTGGATCGACGATGCGGGCGTCGCGCGGGCGCGCGCGCGTGCGGCGGCCGCGGACGGGACGCCAGGAGTCACGTTCCGGCCGGTCGGGATCAGCGCTTCGGAACTTGCCGAACGGCTGGCGGCCGCTGGGGTCGAGACGGCACCGAGCGAGCATCCGCACCTGCTGTCCTGGGTGCAGGGCAGCGGCAGTCCGTTCCGCTCGGCGCCGTTCGAGGAGGGCCTGTTCGTCGTCCAGGATCCGACGGCGTTCCGGGCTGCCCAGGCTCTGGACGCGCAGGCGGGCGAGACCATCCTCGACCTCTGTGCGGCGCCCGGGACCAAGGCCACGTGGCTCGCTGAGGCCGTCGGCAAGACGGGCCGGGTCCTCGCGCACGACATCGACGTGACGCGCCGCCAGCGGATCGCCGAGAACGCCGCCCGTCTCCGGATGCCGTGGCTCGAGGTCTGCGAGTCCGTCGAGAGTCTCGCGGGTTCGGTCGATCGGGTCCTCGTCGACGTGCCCTGCTCCAACACGGGCGTCCTCGCGCGCCGCGTCGAAGTCCGCCACCGGCTCGAGGCCAGCGCCTTCGAGCGCCTTCCCGATCTCCAGACCGACCTCCTGCTCAAGGGTCTCGCGCTCGTGCGTCCCGGCGGCACGGTCGTCTACTCGACCTGCAGCATCGAGCCGGACGAGAACCAGGACGTGGTTGCAGCAGCGCTGGCTGCGCGCGGCGAAGAGGTCGAGCTCGTCACCGAAACCCTGACCGAGCCGGACCCCCCGCGGCACGATGGTGGCTACCTTGCCGTTCTCCGTGTCCGCCCCGAAGCCCGGAACTGACGCCATGGCCAGACCCGCGACCCGTCGTTCTCCTTCCCGCTCCTCCCGCCGACCGGCACCGTCTTCGGGAACCTCGCCTCTGGTCTACGGGCTCGGGGCGATGTTCGTGCTCGGGGTCGCGGTGTTCTTCTTCACCTCGGGAGGGGGCAGCGCACCGAGCGGGGGCAACGGTGGCCAGGCCCAGGAGACGACGCGCACGACGACCCCGACGCCTGCACGGACGACGCCCTCGGTCGATCTCTCCGGCAGCCAGGCGAAGGCCGGCAAGACTCCGGACCGTCCCGCCCCCAAGATCGCCCCGTCGGACATGGAACGGGCCGAGGAGCTGTTCCGGCTGGGACAGGAGAAGTGGAACGATGCGCAGCGCGCGCGGCAGGCGGGCGACACGACGACCTACGCGGCAGCCCTCGCCGAGGCCTTCGAGCACCTGCAGGGTCAGCGCAAGGCGCTCGAGACGTACACCGACTGGTTGGACGAGGCCGACTTCGAGAACTGGGCGCTCCCGGCCGAATACGTCGCGTTCCGCAAGCGCCTCGGGGTCTACGACCCGATGTACCAGAAGGTGAAGAAGCTCAAGCAGACGAGCCGCTGAGCACGTCCGGGCGACGCACGATGAAGCTCGGCTACAACACGAACGGGCTGCAGAACCACCGTCTCGACGACGCGCTTCGCCTGCTCGCCGACCACGGCTACGAGGCCGTCGCGCTGACGCTCGATGTCGGCCACCTCGACCCGTTCCGCGCCACGGCGTCCGAGATCGCCGCGACGCGGCGGCTCCTCGATGCGCTCGGTCTGGCGGTCGTCGTGGAGACCGGCGCGCGCTTCCTGCTCGATCCGCGCCACAAGCACGAGCCGACGCTGATGACGCGCGGCGAAGCGGCCCGCGCCAAGCGGCTCGACTTCCTCGACCGTGCCGCGGCGATCGGCGCGGACCTGGGCGCTGCCGTCGTTTCGTTCTGGGTTGGGATCGACCGGGACCCGGGCACCGACTCCTGGCCACGTGTCGTCGACGGCGTGGCTGCAGCGTCTGCGGTGATCCGCGCCCGTGGACTGACCCCGGCCCTCGAACCCGAGCCGGGGATGGCAGTCGCATCGATGGCGGAGTTCGACCGGCTCTGCGGCGACCTGCGGGACGAGGCTCCGGCCCTCGCACTCGACGTCGGCCACCTCTACGTCACCGAGACGGAACCCGTGCCGGAGATCTGCCGGCGCTACGCGGCGCGCTGCGCCCAGGTGCACCTCGAGGACATGCGCCGCGGGGTCCATGACCACCTGCCTCCAGGGGATGGTGACGTGGACTTCCCAGGGGTTCTAGGAGCCTTGTCGACAGGTGGTTACGAAGGCCCTGTCTGCTTCGAGCTGTCGCGGTCCAGCCACACCGCGCCGGAACTGGTCGCCCGTTGCCGGGACGTGTTCCGGTCCGCACGGCAGTGATTCCGCCGACCGCATTCCGGGTCTCGGAACGGTGCGGGCGGGGTTTCCCGCGGGTGGCTTTCGGTCCGTGCCGGGCGTAGGTTCCCGCCCCCCCGGGCGTTTCTCGATCCCGGCCGACCCCCCAAGGAGATCGGATGACCTCGAAGCCGCAGACGAACGCGCCCCAACCCTGCTCGACGGCCACGGCGAAGCGCCAGTGCCCGACCCTGCGCGGCGAGGCCTTTGCGCTGATCACCCACCGGATCGGCACCGACCTCTGCATGAAGCGTCAGCGCGAGCACTACCACAAGTGCCACCGCTGCGAATACCGCGGACAGCCGGCCAGTTTCGTAGCCGAAGAACGGATCGAGCTCATGCCGACCGCCGAGACGGGCCTGCCGCCGATGCCGGTCGATCTGCCGAGCCTCCGCGAGAAGGAAGGGACTGCGTAGCGACGTCAGCGGGCGTGGGCGACGATCTCGTCGAGAGCGCCCGCGGCTTCGGACAGGGCTGGCTGCAGGCGTTGGGCCAGTCGCTCGACCCGCTCCCCATCGCGGTCCCGGCACGCGGCCTGGAGCCGCGTCGCGAGGTCCTGTAGCTCCACGGCGCCGAGGTTCCCCGCCGAGCCTCGGAGGGCGTGGGCAGCCCGCTCCACACGGTCGAAGTCGGCCGCCAACGCCGCGGCACAGGCCTGCTCGATCCGGGCCGGTGCGTCCCGCAGGAAGATCCCGACCAACTCGGCCAGGAAGGCCCGGTCTTCCGGGTCACACAGGTCCAGCAGCTCGTCGATCGTGGTCCGGTCGATGACAGCCATGGCTCGCTCCGTCGCGGTGCCTTGGTCCGATCCTCGTGAGGTCCCCCCTCACCCTGTTGGGATCGACCACACGCGAGACCCTGGTTGAGGCAAGACCCGACGGTCCAGCCGGTCCCGGTCCCGATCCGAGGCAAGGCAAAGGGTGCCGGGGCTCCACGGCTGCGGGCGGCGCCCCTGCGATCGGCGCTTGCGGCGAGGAGATCAGATGCCCGCGGCGGCGCGGATCTCGTCCTTCGTGAGCAGCTTCTTGCTGCCCTTGCCCGCATCGAGGACGCGCTGGACGCGGTCGTCGGTCGGCTCGATGCCGAGCTTCTCGAGGCACCAGACCACGTTCGACTTGCCGCTCATCGGTCCGATCCCGATCTGTTGCTCGAGCCCGACCATGCTCGCCGGCACGCCGCTGTACACGGCGTCGGCCAGCTCGATGTCGCCCTTGCGGAACGCCTTGATGACGGCAGCGGCATGGACGCCTGTGCCCGTTTCGAATGCGTCGGTGCCGACGACCGGATAGTTGCTCGGCACCGGCACGCCGATCGCTTGCGACGCGACGTTCACATACTCGCTGAGCCGGGTCAGATCGTTGTCGATCCAGCCGTTGAGCTTGGCGTTGACGAGCAGCAGGTCCATCGGTGCATTGCCGGCGCGCTCGCCGACGCCGAGAGCTGCGCCATGCACGCGTGTGGCGCCGGCTTCGGCTGCAGCGAGGCAGTTGGCGATGCCGAGGTCCCGATCCCGGTGTCCGTGCCAGTCGATGCCGACCGTCGGGTCGAGCTTGTCGACGATCTCTTCCTTCACGAAGCGCACGACGGCGGCGGCGCCGCGCGGCGTCGAGTGGCCGACCGTGTCACAGACGCAGATCCGGCGGGCGCCGAGTTCGATCGCCGTGCCGTAGAGCGCGCGCAGCGTGTCCGGGAACGCGCGGGACGTGTCCTCGGTCACGTACATGACCGGCAGGTTGTTGTCCCTGCAGAACGTCAGCGCGGCACGCGTGTGCTCGAGCATCGTCTCGAGCGTCCAGCCTTCGGCGTACTGGCGGATCGAGCTCGAGCCGATGAACGCACAGACTTCGATCGGAATCCCAGCGCGCTGGGACATCTCGACGACGGGTTCGATGTCGGAGACGACGGTCCGGCACGCGACGTTGGCCCCGATCCGGAGCCCACAGTCGGCGATCTCCTTGGCCATCCGCAGGATCTCCTCGCGCGGGCGACCGCCTGCGCCCGGCAGACCGAGATTTGCCGTGTGGATGCCGAGCGCGTCCATCAGGTGGAGGAGTTCGAGCTTCTTCTCGATCGGCGGGTCGATGACGGAGGGCGACTGCAGGCCGTCGCGCAGCGTCTCGTCATCGAACTGCAGCCCGCGAACGGCGGGCAGGTCGGCTCCCTCGGTGTTCCAGTCGTGGATCAGGTCTCGGATCAGCACCATGCGGGCGATCTTAGCCACGGGGTCTCGCGTCCAGCCTCCCCGGATGCCGGACTTGGACGGCGCGATCGTCGACGTGGAGGCTCGACGGCAGATCGTCGTGCGGGAAGATGTCCGCTCCGCAGCGGGCGGAGGCTCATCGGGTGCACGATCCAGGCAAGACCCACAACACCGACGGCGTGACGACGCGGCTGCGTGACCGGGCCTGGACGTTCGTCCGGGATGCGGTGCCGATCGCCATCGTCGCGTGGCTCGTGTTCCACGGCGTCCGCACCGCACTGCTGGAACGCTACCTGGTGCCGAGCACGAGCATGGAGCCGACGCTCCACGGCGACGCGTTCGACGGTGATGTCGTCCTCGTCGACAAGACCGCGTTCTGGCCGTCTCGGTCGGCGGGGCCCGCGCCGTTCGAGATCGTCGTGCTGCGCAATCGCTGGGATCCGGGCGGCAATCACCTCGTCAAGCGGTTCATTGCGTCGGGACCGGCCACGCTGTGGATCGATGCAGGAGACCTCTTCGTCCGTGAGCCGGGCGAGGCTCCCGAAGGAGTGCGGGTCGTCAAACGGCCGGGCGAGCATCCGGACCTGCGGCAGACGGCGTTCGTCGTCGAACCCTCCTCGGGGGACGCCGGGCTCGACCGCCTCCGAGCCGCGCCGGGACTCTGGTCCGTCGAAGATGGTGTGATCCGGCTGGAGGCGCGGGACCCAGCCGAGCTCATCCGCGCGCAGTCCGAGGCGCTGGTTCAGCCGACCGCTCTGCCCGGGCATCTCGGCACGGCGCGCGCGATCGACGCATCGTTCCTCGACGCGCAGGGTGTCCGCTTGCCCGGCGGTGGAGTGGACGTGCGGGATGTCGGGCTCGCCGTGGATGTCGAGATCGGTGCAGGAACGACGTCGCTGCACCTCGTGGTCGAACAGCTCGGTGTCCGTCGGGCGCTCGAATACGCGGCCGAGGGCGGCATTCGCCTCCGTGTCGACGGGGAGCAGGCCGGCCCCGTGCACTCTGCGCCGCCGCTGCCTCGGGGCGCTGCGTCGATTGCGTTCGGCTACCTCGACGGACACCTGTTCGTCACGGTGGGGCCCGAACTGGTCGCCTGGCTACCCGTCGAGGTGCCGTGGTCGGCGCCCCGGGACCTCGTGCTGCCCGATTCCCTGCCGCGCCCCCCTGCGAATCTCCTCCACATCGCCGTCTCGGGCGCGCCGCTCGCAATCCACCGGATCGAAGGCTTCCACGACGTGCACTACCTCGGGGAACAGGGCTCGTCGCGGCGCGACGGTTTCGAGCTCGAACCGGGAGATCTCTTCGTGCTCGGAGACAACAGCGGCGACAGCAGTGACTCGCGGGAGCGCGGCCGGGATCCGCTCCGCAGGGAGGATCTGGTCGGGCGTCCGATGGCCGTTCTCGCGCCCTGGTCCCGTCGACGCTGGCTGTAGCCAGGGACGGCGTTACGGTCGGCTCGCGCGCGGCCTATCCTCCGGACGCCACCATGTCCTTGCTCCTGACCGCACTCCTCTCGCTGCCGGCCTTCCAGGCCGAGCAGGAGCCCCGCGACCCGGCTGCGCAGGAAACGCAGCGGCCCGCGCCGCTGCCGATTCCGCGTGCCGGCGTGCTGCGTCGCGGTTCGCGACGGATCGTCGTCGACGGGTCGTTGCAGGACTGGCCGGCCCTGCCGCCGATCGGTCTGGATGACGTGCGGCAGGTGTCGGGCACGTCCTTCGGGGCGTTTCGTTCGCTGGACGATCTGGCCGGCAAGGTCTTCCTCGTCTGGGACGAAGAGGACCTCTACGTCGCGGCGCAGGTCATGGACGACTGGCACGTGAAGCTCGCGAAGGACTCGCCGCGCAACAACGAGATCCCGCCCGCCGACTCGATCCTGCTGACGTTCGATCCGCTGCGCGATACGCGGGCCATGGGCCTCGATCCGGGCCGCGGCGAAGACGCCGAGTTCTGGTTGGCGGAGGTCGACGGTCAAGAAGGTCGCATCGTGCGTTGGGATCGTTTTCGCGGCATCGCGCGTTTTGCCGAGGGAGGAGGCGGCAAGGTCGCCCACGACGCCGAACGGCGGATCACGACCTACGAGGCCCGTATCCCGTGGCGTGAGATCCTCCCGGCAGGCCGCAAGGCCGAGCCGGGCGCGATTCTCGACGTGCAGATCGTGCTGAGTGACCACGACGAGCCGACCGACCCGATTCCGCAGACGCGGATCGGCTGGAACTTCGGAATGGGTCCCCGCATCGATCCCGGACTGTTCGGATCGATCCTCCTGCTCGACGTCGACGCGGGTGATCCAGTCGTGGCCAAGCTCGGGATCCCCGAGCTCCCGCCTGCCGCGGACGGTCCCGAACTGCCGTTCCCGGACGAGGCATACTGGATCGGGCTGAAGGCCCGCATCGACCGCACGAGACCCACGATCGTCGACCCGAAGACACCCGATGTGGCCTTTGCGGGTGGCAAGGAGCGGCACGATGTCCTCGCTGAGCTCGAACAGCGATTGGCGGAACAGCCCCGCGTCGACTTCCTCGAGTTCCAGGCGCGCATCCATCGACGCATGAACCGCGAGTGCGCGGGCCTCGCGATGACGGGCCTTCCGTACTTCTGGGACCACGTGCTGGAGGGCCTCGTGCGGCGGGTCGATGCCGAGGCGGAACGCAGCGGAATCCGCGTGTTCCGACTGCCGCAAGGTGGGCACCTGGTGCAGAGCCCACAGGCGACCTTTGCGGTGGACCCCGCGGGCTACCGGATCGACCACGCGCTGTTCGAGCAGATCGACTTCGTGCTCTGCACCCGACCACTGCAGACGACCGAGCGACAAGACCAGCTCGCGGTCCGGATGGCGGCGGCGCGGCCGCCGAAGCCGGTCTTCACGCACGTGGCCGTCCACTTGCCGGGTATGGACGTCCGGGAAGTCCCGATCGTGGCACCGGGGCAGGCATACGACAGCCACGGCCTCGTGATCCGACCGCTCGTCGAGCAGGATGCGGAAGGTCTCGTCACCCAGAGCTCTGGCTACCACGTGCGCTGGCCGGACGGCACGGACCTCGTGGTATCAGGCACCGAAATGCTGGAAGAGCTCGTGCGCGTCGAGGACCGCATCGAGCTGCTGATCCTCTCGGTCCGGCATCCGCGCGCGCGGATTGTCGGACAGCGCATGGATGCCGACGTGACGCTCCTCGACGACGCGCTCGAGTGTGCGGTTGCCGCGGGTCCCTCGGGGCGGACCACGCTGGCGCAGGTCTACGAGCTGCAGCGTGGAATCCTGCCGCGGCGCTCGCTGTTCCTGGCTCCGGGCGAACAGTTCGAGCTGGCCCGCTGATTCGACAGACTGGCCGCCTGCAGGCCCTCTCAATCGATGAGCGGGGCCGTCATTCGCGGCACGCAACGACGTCCGCCGGGCTGCCGCTCATTGGCGGATTCCCGCAAAAATCGACGTTTTGTTTGCTCGAGCTGCAATCAGCTCCATATCCTGCGCGTTCGCGCCGCGGAGCTGCAGATCGCGCAGCACCCCACCGCGGCATGTCCATCGCACACAGACATACGAATCCCATGGCAGCCAAGAAGCCGTCCCCCCAGTTCGATTTCATCGTTGAACAGCTCAAGAAGAACCCCACCGCGGCCTACGGCGATATCGCGGCCGCGGCCCAGAAGAAGGGCATGAAGGTCTTCCCGATCATGTACGGCCGCGCGAAGGCCATGCTCGGTCTGGTCGCCAGCGCTCCGCGTGGTTCGGGCAAGGCGACCCGCAAGAAGGCTGCGACCAAGGCCGCGAAGGCGGCACCTGCGGCAGCCCCGACGGGCGCCCGCCGTGGCCGCCCGCGCAAGGTCGCGGCTGCCGCTCCGGTCGGCGGCGATCTGGCCGGCATCGAGGGCATCATCGCGCAGGTGAAGGCTTCCGCCGCCGAGCGCGAGACCTACCGCGCGGCCCTCGAGAAGATCCGCGCGATCCTCGACAGCGTGCTCTGATCCGAGCGGTCATTGCGCAAGCAACGAAGGGTCCGTGACCGGTGGTCACAGGCCCTTCGTTTCGTTCGGGTCGGTTGGACGTCAGCTCGGCTGGATCAGCCCCCGATCCACGGGTGCCGGCCGGTCCCGGATCACCTGCCGTGCGCACACCGCTCCGAAGGCACGCGGCAGCGCTCTCGTCCGTGGCCCTGGACATCCTGTCCCGACGGGCCCGTCGTCGGCGTGTGTGACCGGCGCGATCTCCCGCCCGGTGCCCGGTTGCGTCGACGAACGAGCTTCGTCACGGGCGCGAGCGGCGCACCCGCCCCAGGTGGGGCAGCCATGCGAACGGCAGGCCATCCTGCGTGCGCACCACCTCGTCGACCGAGTCGGCGAACAGGAAACCGCGGTCGAGCAGAGGAACCTCGGCCTCCGCCTCGGGGGAGAGGACCCCGTCCACGCTGCAGGACGCGTGCGTGGAGGACAGGCTGCCGGCGTTTCGGGTGTCGGATGACCTCTCTCGCCCGGCTCTTCATCCGTCGCGTGACCGCCGGTCACCCCGGCGCTATCGTCCCTCCTCCTCCGACCTCCGGATCTCCCCTCCAGCATGTGCGGTTTCATCTCGATCCTGGGCCCGGATGGGTCCGACGTGATCCAGGACGTCCTGACCGGGCTCCTCGCGATCCAGCACCGCGGCCAAGACGCAGCAGGCGTCGTCACCTACGGGGACAAGTTCCAGGCCAAGAAGGGCCTCGGACTCGTGCGCGATGTGTTCGAGCAGCGTCACCTCGAGCGGCTGCGTGGGCACATCGGGGTCGGCCACGTGCGCTACCCGACGGTCGGGGGGAACGAGGACGTGGACGTCCAGCCGTTCTGGCTCGACTTCCCCGTCGGCATCGCCATGGCGCACAACGGGAACGTCACCAACTTCCACGAGCTGAAGCGTGACTACTTCCCGCAGAAGACGCCGCAGAGCCGCCTCGCCAGCAACTGCGATCTCGAGGCCGTCCTCTACGTCTTCGCGAGCGTCCTGATCCAGAAGCAGGCCGACCGGCTGAAGGTCGACGACATCCGGGACGCGGTGACCGAGGTCTTCCGCACCGTCAAGGGCGCCTACTCGGTGGTCGGCATGGTGGCGGACGCAGGGATGTACGCGTTCCGCGACCCCTACGGCATCAAGCCGATCATCGTCGGCAAGAAGGAGACCGAGGAAGGGACCTACTACGCCTGCGCGAGCGAGAGCGTGGTCCTCGACGTGGCGGGCTACGAGGTGATCCGTGACCTGAAGGCCGGCGAGATGCTGTGGATCGACAAGGACCGCACCATCCACGTCGTCCAGGTCGGCCAGACCCCGCACCGTGCGTGCATCTTCGAATACATCTACTTCGCGCGTCCGGACTCGGTGATCGACGGAGCGTCCGTCTACGAGACCCGTCTCCGCCTCGGCGATGCCCTGGCCGAGAAGTGGCGTGCCACCGGACTGAAGGTCGACGCGATCATCCCGGTGCCCGAGTCGGCGCGGACCGCGGCCCAGCAGATGGCCGAGAACCTCGAGATCCCCTACCGCGAGGGCTTCGTCAAGAACCGCTACGTCGGCCGGACCTTCATCATGCCGAACGACAAGGAGCGTCGTTCGAGCATCCGCCACAAGCTCAACCCGATCCGGGTCGAGTTCGAGGGCAAGGACGTGCTGATCGTCGACGACTCGATCGTCCGTGGGAACACGATGACGCAGATCGTCCGGATCGCCCGTCAGATGGGGGCCAGGAAGGTCTACATCGCGTCCTACTCGCCGGCGCTGCTCTATCCGTGCCCCTACGGCATCGACATGGCGACCAAGCGCGAGTTCCTCGCGCGCGATCGGACGATCGAGCAGATCTGCGAAGAGCTCGGCTGCGACCACCTGGTCTACCAAGGACTCGACGAGATGGTGGCTGCCGTGCGCGCCGTGGCCGGCGACGACCGGACGTTCTGCACCGCATGCTTCACCGGTGACTATCCGACCGGCGACATCACCGAGCGCATGCTCGCCGACATCGAGGCCGACCGTCTCGCGGCTTCCAGCTCCTGACCGTCTTCTGCCGCCGACGGGCCATACATCGATGGACGACGTGATCGACGCGATCCGTGCCGAGGTCGAAGCGCACGGCTTCCAGGTCGTGCTGTTCCCCAGCGAGGGGGACGCGCCGGCCTACGGACATACGGTGGGGCTCCAGAAGTCCCACGAGCACCCCGAGATCGTCGTCGTCGGCCTCGACGACGGCGCCGAAGGCGGCCTGACCCACGACCTGCTGGAGTCGATCGCCCAGGAGGTCGTCGAGGGTCGACGCTTCGTCGCGGGTGACACGGACAGCGAGCTCCTCGAGGGGCACACCGTCGCGTTCCGTGCCGTCACGACGAAGATGTCGGAAGGGCTGCTGGGCGTGGCGCGCGACGTCCTCGGCCACGATGCCTGCGCACTCCAGCTCGTCTGGCCGGACCGCCGCGGTCTCCTGCCGTGGAGCCCCGCCTGCGATCCCGCGGTCCGTGCTCGGCAGCCGCTGCTCGACGCCGACCCCGCGTGATGCGTGCGCGGGTCAGGCCCGCACGCCGATCCAGCAGCCATCCCCGAACGGGGCGATGACCGCCGCGAGCCCGGGCACGTGGGGCACCAGGTCGTTGAACGCGCGGACGTGGGGCACGCCCGGGTCTTCGGGCTGCTCGTCGAACAGCTGCCCGAACGCGAAGGCGTTGTCGCACGCGATCAGTCCGCCGGGGCGGACGATGCGCATGCAGTGCTCGAGATATCCGGGGTAGTTGACCTTGTCGGCGTCGACGAAGGCCGCGTCGGCCGACCCGTCCGCAAAGCGCGGCAGCACGTCGAGCCCCGCGCCGCGGTGGACCTCGATCTTGCCGGCGACGTCCGAACGTGCGATCCAGTGCTCGGCGAAGTTGGCGTGGGCCGGCTGGACCTCGATCGTCCGGACGCGACCTTCGGGCGGGAGTCCGCGCGCCATCCAGATCGCCGAATAGCCGCCGAGCGTGCCGACTTCGATCACCTCCCGCGCAGAAGCGAGCCTCACCAGGATCTGCAGGAAGGCGCCCTGCTCCGGTGCGATGTGGATCTCCGGAAGACCCGCTGCCAGCGCCTCCCGCCGCAGCGTCGCCAAGAACTCGTCTTCCTGGATCGTGCGCGCGCGCACGTAGGCGAAGTGTTCGGCGGAGACCGGACTGCCCTGATCGGCCATGGGCCTGAGCTTAGCCGTCGATCGCGGTCACAGCCGAAGTGACCTCTCGTCGCCACTCACCCCGAACCCTTGCCACTTGCCCGGGGCGCGCCGTATCCATGTCGCCGTGAACCCGAACTTCGACCGAGAGGCCGGCCGCGACCGGCTCCTGCAGCTCGTCCGCGAGCGTGCCTTCCGCGACAACGTCGACGTGACCCTCGCGTCGGGCAAGAAGTCGACCTTCTACATCCAGGGCAAGAAGATCACGCTCGAGCCCGAGGGCCTCTACCTGCTCGCGCAGCTGCTCTTGGCTGAGCTCGAGGACTTCCCCGAGGTCACGTCGATCGGTGGTCTGACGATGGGCGCGGACCCGATCGCAGCGGCGATGTCGGTGCTGTCCTACGGGACGACGCGCCCGCTGCCCTGCTTCCTGGTTCGCAAGGAGCCGAAGGGGCACGGGATCGGCTCGCAGATCGAAGGAGAGCTCGCGGCCGGCCAGAAGGTCGCGATCATCGAGGACACGATCACCACGGGCGGCTCGGCGCAGAAGGCGATCGACGCGGTTCGTGCCGTGGGCGCCGAGCCGGTCGTCGTGCTGGCGTTGGCGGATCGGGAGGACGAGGACGGCGCCGCCTTCCGCGCCGAGTTCACGACGCGGGCCCTGTTCACGACGACGGAGATCCGAGGTTGAGCGACGATCGGGTTCCAGCGTGGGCGCGCGCGCTCGGCACGATCCCGAGCGGTCTCTTCATCGTGACCGCGGGAACGGGAGCCGAGGCAACCGGCGCACTCCTCTCCTTCGTCCAGCAGGTCGGTTTCGAGCCGCCCTGCGTGACGATCGCGGTCAAGGCCGGTCGGCCTCTCGAGGACCTGATCCGCAGGACCGGGCGCTTCTGCGTGTCGGTCTTGGACGACGCGTCGATGACGCTACTGGCCCACTTCGCGAAGGGCTTCGAGCCCGGCCAGCCGGCGTTCGAGGGCATCGAGGTCGGCCACGACGAAGCAGGCGTTCCGTATCCGTGCGGTGCGCTGTCGTGGATGTCGCTCGAGGTCGTGGGCGAGTCGGCGGGTGTCACCGACCACGTCGTGTTCTCGGGCAAGGTCGTCGGTGGTGCCAGGCTTCGTGACGACAAGCCGATGGTCCACATCCGCAAGACGGGCCTGAGCTACTGATGGCCGAGGGCGCGACGGCTGCCGTGATCCTGGCTGCCGGCCGCGGCGAGCGGCTCGGTGCGGACAAGGCACTCGTCGACCTCGGCGGACGCACCGCCGTCGAGCGGCTGGTGCAGAGCTTCCAGGCAGCCGGCTGCGCACCGATCCTGGTGGTTCGCCAGCGCGGGTCCGCCGCGCTTCCACCAGGCCTTCCAGCCGAAGTGGTCGCCGTCGAGTCTGCCGAGATGATCGAGAGCCTGCGCGGTGGGCTGCGGCGGCTCGAGGCGGACCCACCTGCAGCCGTCCTGTTGACCCCGATCGACCACGCGATGGTGCGGCCGGGCACGATCGCTGCGCTGCGGATCGAACTGGACGCGTGTGACGGCGCGCCAGCCGTCGTGCTCCCGATCTGCCGCGGGCGGCCCGGTCACCCGGTCGGGCTGACCTGGGACATCGCCCAGCAGGCACTCGACCCCGAGATCACGAGCCTTCGCGACGTGATCCGACGCGATCCTGCGCGAAATCGCCCGGTGTTCGTCGAAGACGGCTGGACGCGTCGTGATCTGGACCACCCCGCGGACCTCGCCGCGGCGCGCGGACACCTGTCCCAAAGGGTCGTGCCGACCACCGAGCTGATGGCAAGGCACCGTTCGCGGCGTGCGTTCCATCCGGACCCGGTCAGCGACGACCAGCTCGCCTGGCTCGTGGACTCCGCGCGGCATGCGTCGACCTCGAGCTTCGTGCAGGCCGTCTCGGTCGTCGCCGTTCGCGACCCGGAACGCAAGAGACGCTTCGCCTCTCTCTGTGCGGACCAGGCCCACGTCCACGAGGCGCCTGTCGTTCTCGCGATCTGTGCGGACCTCCACCGGCTCGCGGCCGCCTGCGCGCGTCACGGCACGACGCTCGAGTCCGACTCGCTCGAGAGCTTCGTGCAGGCCACGGTCGACGCCGCGATCCTCGGACAGAACCTGCAGCTCGCCGCCGAGTCCGAAGGGCTCGGCTCGTGCATGATCGGCGCAGCCCGCAACCACCCGGTCGAACTCGCCGAGCTCCTCGGCCTGCCCGACCACGTCTACGTCGTCTTCGGCATGACCCTCGGTTGGCCGGCCGACGACCCGCTGCCGCGCACGCGTCTCCCGCTCGACGCGATCCTCCACCACGAGACCTACGACGTGGCTTCGACCGAGTCGGTTCTCGATCGAGCCGACGCGTCGATGCGGGCGGACAGCCGCGCGGCCAACGCGCGACGCGGTCCTGACGAACGCCCGGTCAACGAGACCCGCGGATGGACCGATCGCATGTCGTTCCTGTTCCGGAGTCCGAATCCCCCCAAGGGACGCGAGCACCTGATGGCCGCGCTGCGCGCGCGCGGCTTCGGGCTCCGCGATCCCGAGCGGGACTGAGGCGGCAGCAGTCGCGTTCACAAAGATCTGGCGCAGTCTTCGTGAACGTCAGCTCAAGCCGATGCGGCCACGGCTTGCGTGTTCCACGCCCATGCCTCTGTAAAGGCGCTGCACGCGGCGGTTGACGAGAGGTTCATGCACTTCGCGGGCTGCATTGATCGAGATCGAGACAAGGACGTCGCCCCAGGAGGGGCGGTCGGAGGAGGTCCAACGGTGGGCGTCCTCGACCTCAGGTCCTGAATCGAATCTCCCTCGATGAACACCCGACTCTCTTCGGCCGCCCTCGTCGCGGCCACCCTGGCCACCTCGGCCCTCGCCCAGGATCCTTCGATGATCCAAGGCTACGGATGGCGCACCGAAGCCTTCCTGACCATCGGCGACACGGTCGACGGCTACACGCCGCCCGGCATCCTCGACGGCATCGCCGCCTACCCGACCCGTCTCGGCCGCGTCCTCGTTCTCGTCAACCACGAGCTCGGCGCGGATCGCGGCTACGCCTACACCCTCGCCAACGGCACCGCGCTGACCGGCGCGCGGATCTCGGCGTTCGAGGTCTCCCGCACGATCGACGGCAAGTCGACGATCCACACCGCGGGTCTCGCCTATGACCGCGTCTACGACCGTCAGGGCAACCTCGTCACGGACGCCTCGCAGATCAACGAGACCGGCAACGGCGCGAACGGTTTCGGGCGCTTCTGCTCGTCCCAGGGTGTCCGTGCGGGCACCTACGGCTTCGTCGATGACGTCTACTTCACCGGCGAAGAAGTCGGCACCCCGGGCCACCCGCACGGTGGTTCGATCTGGGTCGTCGATGTCCGCAACGCAGCGTTCCATGCCGCGCCCGAGCTCGGCCGCGGTGGCTGGGAGAACGTCACGGCCGTCGACACCGGCGATCCGACCACGGTCGGTCTGCTGCTCGGCGACGACACCAGCGGCGCGCCGCTCTACCTGTACGTCGGCCAGAAGGGTGCGGCGGGTGACGGCAGCTTCCTCGACCGGAATGGCCTGAAGGTCGGCCAGATGCACGTCTGGACCGCGGACAACGGCGATGCTTCGCCGCAGGAGTTCAACGGCGCGGGTTCGAGCCGCACGGGACGCTTCGTCCCGATCAACGTCCGTGATGTCGCCCAGGCGGGGACCGCCGGCTACGACGTCGACGGCTACCTGAACGACTCGGTGCTGCGCGCTGCCGGCGTCGCCGCGGGCGGCTTCCGCTTCTCGCGCCCGGAAGACCTCGACACCAACCCGGCCGACGGCACGCAGGTCGCGTTCGCGTCGACGGGTCGTGGATCCACCTTCCCCGCCGACAACTGGGGCACGACCTACATCGTGGACCTGGACTTCGGCGCGCAGGGCGTGACCGCGACCATCGAGATCGTCGCCGACGCCGACGGCATCCAGGTCCCTGACATGGGCATCCGCAACCCGGACAACCTCTGCTGGTCGGCCGACGGGCACATCTACATCCAGGAAGACCGCTCGACGAGCCCGAGCTCGCTGTTCGGCGCCGTGTCTGGTCGTGATGCTTCGATCTGGCGCCTCGACCCGAGCAACGGCTCGTGCGTCCGCATCGGCGAAGTCAACCGCACGGTCATCCTGCCGGTCGGTTCGACGGACCCGGCCCGCGGCACGCTCGGTGTTCCCGAGACCTCGGGCATCATCGACGTGACCAGCCTCTTCCCGACGATGCCGGGCGAGACCCTCTTGCTCGCCGACGTCCAGGCGCACGGCATCCGCGACGGTCTGATCGGCGGCAACGCCAACCTCGCCGAAGGTGGCCAGATGGTCTTCCTCACCAACCGCGGCATCGACCACGCGACGAAGGCCAACGACGTCGGCAGCAACGTCGCGATCAGCTTCGACGTCACCAACGGCGCTTCGAACAACGGCTACGCGGTCATCCTCGCGTTCCAGAACGCGGGCAACGCGCCGAACGGCTGGTTCTACGGCGTCGACGTCACCTTCGCCGAGTTCGACGTCCTGACCCCGCCGCTTCTCGGCGTTCTCGACGTCAACGGTGACGCGTCGTTCTCGTTCACGCTGCCGGGTTCGTTCCCGATCGGCCTGACGTTCGACAGCGTCGTCGTGGAAGTCGGCTCGAACGGCACGCCGGTGGGCGCAGGCCCGGCGGTCACCACGCGTCTGTGATCGTGAACCAGGAGAGGGCCCTCGCAGGGCTCCTCTCCGCGGTCTTCACCGCAGCTTGATCGCAAACCCACGGGCGCTGCGGGCAGTGGAATTCGGAGGTGTTTTCACTGTCCGATCCCATGTCGAAGACCTGTCGACTCGTCGTCGCGGCGACGCTCTTCGGAGCCGCGACGCTCCCTGCCCAAGACAACGCGGCGAACTTGCCAGCCGGACTGTCCGCGGCACTCGCGCTCGAGCAGCACTTCCAGTCCCTCGCTGCGAAGAGCTACCAGACCGTGGTCACGGTCACCGGCTACCAGAAGAAAGTCGCGCAGCCGGTGATGCTGCTGACGCCGAGCCCGAGGACGCCGGCGACGAATCCCGTCGACGAGCTCCAGGAGGAGGGTTGGGCGGCAGCGACCGACGAGGACCTGTATCCCGGCTATCAGCCGCTCGGCGTGGCGTCGGGTTTCGTGGTCCAGGCAGACGGCGAGATCCTGACCTGCCTGCACGCGCTGCGGAAGCCGGACGGGTCCTTCGCCGATCTGATCGACGTGCAGACGCACGACCTGCGCCACACGATCTGCGAGCTCTCGGCCGCCGAGCCGACGCTCAACATCGCGCTGCTCCGCATGGTGACGATGTCCGACGAGCACCCGCCCCAGTTCGGCGTCGCGACCTTCGGGGACAGCGTCGCAGCGCTCCCCGGGCACTACGCGATCGGCGTCGGCGACCCGGGGGGTCCGGAGCAGTTCTTCGGCGTGGGTCACATCACGTCTCCGCCGAGCCGCGACTGCTACCAGGAGAACATGACGGCCACCTACCTGCAGGCGGCGCTGCGGGTGCATCCGGAGTGCTACGGCGGGCCCCTGCTGAACGTGCGCGGTGAAGTCATCGGCATCCTGCTCCCGCTTCGTCCCAGGTTCGGAACCCTGGAGATCGAGCCCGCGCGCGGACTCGAGTTCGCGCTGCCCAGCAACGTCCTCTCCGGGCTCTACAACTCGTTGCGGGCGGTGCAGTCCGCGCGGTCGCCTTGGCTCGGCTTCGCCGTGATGAGCCGCGCCGAGCTCCTGAAGCAGAAGGGGCCCGAGGCGTTCGCGGCGATGCCGAAGCCTCGCTTCGGCATCTACCTCGAGAACGTGTTCTCCCCGAGCCCAGCGGCGTCTGCGGGGCTGAAGCCGGGCGACTTCCTCGTGAAGTTCGACGGGGAGTACGTCCAGTCTCCGATCCTCTTCCAGCGCTTCCTCTACCTTGCGGGCATCGGGGCGGACGTGACGCTCGAGGTCCACCGCGACGGCAGGACGTTCGAGAGCCGACTCCGTGTCGAGGAGCGTCCCGAGAACGCCACCCAGCGCTGAGGGGCTCGCTTCAGAGGCTCTGCAGGAACGCGAGGAGGTCCGCTCGATCTGCCGGCGGCGCGCAGCGGAACGCCTCGCGCGCGGCCTGCGCCTCTCCGCCGTGCCACAGGACCGCTTCGGACAGGTCGCGGGCGCGGCCGTCGTGCAGGTAGCGCGTGTGGCCGTTGACGGTCTCGAAGAGGCCGATGCCCCAGAGCGGCGGGGTCCGCCACTCGGAAGTTCCCGCATCGCCGGGCCGCGTCCCGTCGGCGAGCTCCGGACCCAGGTCGTGGAGCAGCAGGTCGGTGTAGGGGCGGAACGTGACCTCGGCGATGCCATCGACGACGGCCGCGGCACCCGTCTTCTGCGTGGGCACGTGGCATGCGACGCAGCCCATCCCGTGGAACAGAGCTTCGCCCCGGTGCACGGCGGCGTTCTCGGGATCACGCTGCGCCGGCACGGCGAGCGTCGCGCAGTAGAACGCGATCCGATCGAGCTTGTGGTCGTCGATCTCCGGCTGCTCGCCGGGCTCGGGGCCGAGCCGTTCCCACTGCCCAGCGGTCACGTCGTCGTTCGGGAACCGCGGGGACGTGATGCCGAGATCGCCGGCGAAGGCTGCCGCAACCTGGTCGCGGATCGTCGGCTGTTCGGCCTTCCAGCCGAACCGCCCGATCCGACCGTCCGGGAGCACATGCACGCGTCCCGAGATGCCGTCTCCGTCCTCGTCGTCCGGGTCGGTACGCCCGAGCAGCGTGGCGGTCGGGATCGCCTCGAGGAGTCCGACACCGATCAGCTGCTGACCGATCCGCGGGCCGATCGCGAGGTCGTCCCCCGGCGCGCCGTCGGCCCAGGCGTCGAAGCGATAGACGGGTCGCACGAGCTCGAACGGAGTGCCGTCTCCATACCGGCCCGACACGAACTCCTCCTCGATCACGACCCGGGCCTCACCCGACAGACCGCGGACGCCACGGTCCTGCAGCTGTCCGCCGTAGACCGGGTGCGGCTGGTCAGGGCCTCCAGCGGCCGGAACTCCAAGTCGGATCAGCAGGCCCGTTGCACCCTCGAACGCGGTCGGCGGTGCACCGCGGCCGTCCTTCAGGTGGCACGCGCTGCACGAAGCCGCGTTGAACAGCGGGCCGAGCCCGTCGCGCGCGGAGGCGCTGGCGGGGGCCTCGATCCAGTTCTGGCGGAAGAACGAGTTGCCGACCGAGAACGCGCGACGCTGGGCGGCGTCGAGCATCGGCAAGGGGAACCCGAACGCGTTGGGCGAGCAGTCGGCCACGGTCGCGGGCCCGCCGAGCGGCACGCGCTGCCCGGGAGCCGGGATCGCTGCCACCAACGACGCAGCGAGCGTGGAGACGAGCGTTCTCCTCGACATGTCAGCCTCCGGGCCGCAGCGCGATCGTCATGCCGAAGTCGAGGCCGAGTGCAGCCAGCAGTTCGGCCTGCATCTCGAGCGTCTGGATCAGCGTCCACACAGCACGGCGCCCCGGTGCGTCGTCGTCGCCGAGCACCGCCTGATCGAACGGAGCGGGGATGCTGCGTGCCGCCTCGAGGGCGGCCTCGATCGCGGCGTCGACGGCCTTCGAGGTCTCGGGGTGATCGCGCATCGCCAGCGCGCGCAGGCCGACCCGGCCACCCTCGCCGAACCAGATGCGGCGGATGCCGACCTGGTTCGCGATGAAGTCCCGGTGCGTCGTGTCACTGAAGCACGAGTGCTCCTCTTCCTGGTCCTGCGTCTCGTAGGCGACGGCGAGTCGTTCGCCCGCCATCTCGAAGCCGGAGAGCACCACCATGCCCTGGAGCATCCTGCGGACGGTCGCCCTCGGAGGCGCCGCCAGCATCTCGGTGCGGTAGGGGCCGTCTTCGGACCAGGCGCGGACGAGGCGGCCGAGGTGCTCGACGAGCAGGCCCGTCGCAATCGTGAGGTACTCGCCGCGGCGGGTGGCGTCGCGGTCCCGGAGCGGATCGAAGGCCGTCGCGTCCCGTCGACCCGGGCCGTCCGCGAACAGGTCCTGTCCCCACAGCAGGAACTCGACCGCGTGCCATCCAACGGACACGTTCGTCTCGCCACCGCGTTCGTTGGCGAAGGTCAGGGCGGTCGGGTTGAGGTTCGGGAAGCGCTCGAGGTCCTGGATGATCCCGCCTGCGGCCGGGCCACCCTCGACACGGTCGATGTAGGACTCGTCGATCGGCCACGCGTTGAGCCACGTCTCGACGCCATCCTTGCGGTTGTCGATCGGCCCGTCCTGGAACCGGAACACCTCCGTCGTGCCGTAGATGTCGCGAGCGCTCACCCAACACTCGCGGGCTGCGGTGAGGTTGCGATCGGTCGGATCTCCGACGAGTCGACGCACGGCGGCTCGGAGCCGCTCCGTCGACTGCACGCACTCGCGGTACGAGGTCAGGATCGAATCGGCGTAGCCACGCACGACGTCTCGGGTGAGCGGGTCGTCGTCCTGCGCCGGAAGTCCGGCGAGACACGTGGCAAGGCCGGCAACACACAACCTGAGGAGCATCGTGCCCAGGTTCCCGCGGTCCCTCACTGGGGGATGAAGCGTGGATCAAGGACACGAGAGGAGCGCGCGCTCCTTCGGTTCCTTCGGGGTGATCGTGCGGCGCTCCCTGGATCGAGGGCGGGACGGCTATCCTGGGCCGGCCGTCCGGGTGGACGGGCGAACCAACACGGATGAACTGCGCGCACCACGTCCTCCTCGCGACCGGAGCCCTGTTGTCCGTGTCGGGTTGCGCGATGCCGACCTTCGCGGTTCGAGCCGGTGCGGCGATGCCTCGCGTGTCGGGAGAGGTCGCCCTCGGCGACGCAGGGGCAGCCGCGCCGATCGACGTCGACTCCGAGCTCGGGCTCGGGGATCGGAGCGTGGCGCCGTTCGTCGAGGCGGAGTTCGACGGTCCGCTCGGTCGGATCGCGGTCTCGGGGTTTCGCCACGCGGCGGAAGGGCGCGGCGCGATCGCCGAAGGGTTCGGTGACATCCCGGGTGGAACTGCGGTCGAGAGCACCCTCGATGTGCAGAACGTCCGTGCGGCGTGGACGTGGGAGCTCTTTGACCTCGGGCCGCTGACGCTGGCTCCCGGCATCGGGCTCGACTGGTTCGCCATCGACACCGACGTGCGGTCTCTGACCGCGATCAGCGTGCGGGAACAGGTGCGCGTCGAAGCACCGGTACCGATGGTCTTCCTGCGCGCGGCGGTCGACTTCGACGTGGTGCGGGCCGACGTGCTCGCCGGTGGACTGGCGGTCGACGCAGCAGACCTCGACGGGACCTTCGTCGACCTCGAGGGGCGGCTGACGATCGCGCCGTGGGACGGCGTCGAGTTCTTCGTCGGCTACCGCCGGATCACCGTCGATGCGACGAGCGTCGTCGACGGCGAGGACTTCGGCACGGACGTCGTGCTCGACGGGCTCAACTTCGGCGGCGCGCTGCGGTTCTAGGAACCGGCGCGCCCGACGATCACTCCTGCTCGACGGTCAGGAAGTTCGCGAACGACTTGCGGACTTCGGGCATCCGGAGGGCGGACACGGCGCGCTGGGCCTTCTGCTCGGCGGCGTAGATCAGGTAGATCGGGGCTCCGAGGCGGTAGCGGCCGGTGCGGACGGCGCCGAGGCTCGGCTCGACGCCTTCGACCCGGAGGGCCGGCGCGTTCATCCGCCGAGCGGCCTCGAAGGAGACGACCGTCAGCGCGCGCGCGTCGGTGCGGACGGCCTGGATGCGCTCCTCGTCCGAGGTGCGGAAGGTCGCGTTCTGCGCGAGCGCGTCGCCGCGGATGGCGATACGCGCGAACAGGTCGGCCTGCGGACCGGCGGGCGGCAGCACGAGACGGATCGGGCCCGGGTTGCCGCCGAGCTGGGACCAGTCGGTGGTCTCGCCGCGGAGCACGTCGCGGAGCGACGCGGACGACAGGTTGGTGACCGGGTTGTCGGGGTGTGCGACGAGCGTGACGATCAGGTCGCCGAGGCGTTCCTCGCCGAGCCCGTTGCGGCGCTCGCGGCTGGTCGCCTTCCGGGTCGAGATCGCGGCGTCGGCGCGGCCGTTGAGCACGCGGAGTGCGGCGTCGCCGCCGCCCATCCCGAGCTGGAACTCCGCGAGACCCGACGCGCCACTGCGGACGCCCGGCGTGATCAGGCCCTGCATCGCGTCGTCCACCACGACGGACGCGATCATGCTCGACAGGTCGGCGCCCGCGGTGGCGGCTCCACCCGGCGCCGCGGCGAAGAGCAGCGCTTCCTCGTCATCGAACGGCTGGGTTTCGGCCTCCAGCCCACCGAGGGACGCCGAGCGGGGCTCGGCGACGACGGGTTGGGCGGCGGCGATGTCCTGCGCCACGACCGGCTCCAGGCGTTCGGCCTGCATGGGGGGCGCGCCGGCCTCACTCCCGCCGAACAGGGTGGTCGCGCCGACGGCCAGCGTGCCGACGAGTCCGAGGGTGGTGAGTTCCTTGATCATGGCGTGGTGTCTCCGCTCCACGCTCCGATCGGCGCGGACCCCGGTCCGGCTGGAGCAGATCTTGGTGCGGAAATCCCGATCCGGGCGCGCGGCTGGGATGGGTGAACCGGTCCAGGCCGCGTGGATTCCCGCTTGTCCGGACATTGGCTGGATTGACCGGACAAGATTGGCTGGCTACAAGACTCGGCCCCGTGGCCTTCCCAAGCCCAGTCCCCGACCTCCAAGGAAGCCGTCCGCTGCCCAACGCCGAGCAGCTGGCCGCGCACTTCCGGGACGGCATCCGGGACGGCACCTACCCGGTCGGGGAGCGGCTTCCGACGATCCGGGAGGTGGCGGACCGCGTCGGGGTCACGCGCAATGCGGTCCAGCTCGCGTACCGCCAGCTCGCGGCCGAAGGTCTCGTCGAGTCGACGGTCGGTCGCGGAACGGTGGTCGCGGGTGAGCCGCGCGGGCGTGGTCCGGGCCTGAGCCGCTCGGCCCGCGCAGCGTGGCGGGCGATGCGTGCGTCTCCGCTCCTGCCCCAGGTGCCGGAAGACATCGAGCTGGTCGCCGACTTCGCGGGGCTCCAGCCGGACGACGGGATGTTCCCGACCGACCGGTTCCGTGCAGCGATCGACGAGGCGTTGGCCTCGTCGGGCGGTCGGCTGCCGGGATACGGGGACCCGGCCGGGAGTCGCTCGCTGCGTGAGGCTCTCGCTGCGCGGCACGCCCGGGCGGGTCGAGCCGACCCGGAACGCATCCTGATCACGACGGGCGCGCAGCAGGGCATCGACCTCGTGCTGCGCACGTTTGCCGAGCCCGGCGATGCGGTCGCCGTCGCGGTGCCGACCTATCCGCAGCTGTTCGGATCGTTGGCTGCCCACGGATTGGAACTGGTGCCCGTCGAGGCCGAGGACGGCGTCGCGGACCTGCGCTCTCTCCGCGCAGCCCTGGCGCGACCCGATGTCCGGCTCCTCTACGTGATGCCGACGTTCCACAACCCGACCGGTGCGACGCTCGACCCGGCGCAGCGTGCGGCGCTGATGGACGCGGTTGCCGCGACCGACGTGCCGGTGCTCGAGGACGAGTACGAGTGTGAGCTGCGTTTCGAAGGCGACGAACCGGAGGCGCTGTCGAGCCTCGATCCCCGTGGTCTGACGGTGACGGTCCGCTCCTTCAGCAAGGGCATGTTCCCCGGCGTTCGCCTCGGCTGGGTCGAGGGTGCACCGGAGGTGCTCGGACCGATGACGGCGCTCAAGCGCTACAGCGACCTCGAGAGCAGCCCCTTCCTCCAGGACGTGATCGGACAGTTCCTGCGTGCAGGAGCGATGGACGAGTACCTCGGCGAGCTCAGACTCGCGCTGCGCGTCCGACACGAACACGCGCGTGGACTCATCGAACGCACGTTCCCTCGTGGTGTCCGCGCGATCGCGCCCCAGGGTGGGCTCGCGCTCTGGCTCGCTTTCCCGCCCGGAACCAACGTCGATCGCATCGCCGACGCGTCCGCCGCCGAAGGCGTCCTGGTCACTCCGGGCCGCGCGTTCGATCCGAGCGGTCGCCCGAGCCGCGGCCTCCGCATCTCCCTGTCCCGCGTCGACGTCGACACGATCTCGCGGGGCCTGTCGATCCTGGCACGCCATGCCCATGCCGAAGCGGCTGGGTCCACGGGCGGCCTTTCGTCTCCCTCCCTACCCATCCTCTGATCGAGAGTCCGATGACCCTTCCTCCCATCCCTGGCTTCACCGCGGACGAGGTCCGCAGCAAGATCGGTTTCTGCGAGCAGCTCAAGGGCGGCGTCATCATGGACGTCATCGATGCCGAGCAAGCGCGGATCGCCGAGGAGGCCGGTGCCGTGGCCGTCATGGCGCTGGAGCGCGTTCCCTCGGACATCCGCAAGCAGGGGGGCGTCGCGCGGATGTCCGACCCGAAGCTGATCCAGGAGATCAAGGCGGCGGTGTCCATCCCGGTGATGGCCAAGGTCCGCATCGGCCACTTCGTCGAGGCGCAGATCCTCGAGGCCCTCGAGGTCGACTGCATCGACGAGAGCGAGGTGCTGACGCCGGCCGACGAGGAGTTCCACGTCGACAAGCGTCCGTTCAAGACGCCGTTCGTCTGCGGTTGCCGTGACCTCGGGGAAGCGCTGCGCCGCATCCACGAAGGCGCCGCGATGATCCGCACCAAGGGCGAGGCCGGCACCGGCAACGTCGTCGAGGCGGTGCGCCACATGCGGACCCTGTGGAGCGGCATCCGCGCTCTGATGGGCATGGATGCGCACCACATCCACAAGAAGGCGGTCGAGTACCGCGTGCCCGACGAACTCGTCGCGTGGGTGGCCCAGGCCCAGCGGCTGCCGGTGCCGAACTTCTCGGCGGGCGGCGTTGCGACCCCGGCCGACGCCGCGCTGATGATGCAGCTCGGTGCCGAGACCGTGTTCGTCGGCAGCGGGATCTTCAAGTCGTCGGACCCGGTCTCCCGCGGCAAGGCGATCGTCAAGGCGGTTGCGAACTTCGAGAACCCGCACGTCCTCGCCGAGGTCTCCGCGGGCCTCGGAGAGCCGATGTCGGGACTCGACGTCCGGACGATGCCCGAAGAGGAGAAGCTGGCCGTCCGCGGCTGGTGATCCACTTGGCGCCGGAGCCGACCGACTCGGGGACACCTCTCTGCGGTGTCCTGGCGATCCAGGGCGACGTGCGAGAGCACGTCCAGGCCCTCGCACGCCGAGGCATCGCCACGCGCGCGGTCCGACGGCCCGAACACCTCGAGGGTCTCGATGGCATCGTCCTCCCGGGGGGGGAGAGCTCGACGATGCTGAAGATGCTCGCGTTCCAGGGTCTCTGGGAGCCGCTCGGTGCCCTGCTCCGCTCCGGTCGCCCGGTGTTCGCCACCTGCGCAGGTCTGATCCTCTGTGCGGATGACGTGCAGAGCCCAGCCCAGCAGAGCTACGGCGTCCTCGACATCAGCGTGTCCCGCAACGCTTGGGGTCGACAGATCCACTCGGGCACCTTCGAACTGCGGACGCACGGTGCTGCGGGCCTGCCAGACCCGATGTCTGGCGTGTTCATCCGCGCCCCGGGCATCGTCGCTGTGGGACCAGCCTGTGAGGTGCTCGCGACGCGCGAAGGCCAGCCGGTCCTCGTCCGTCAGGGAGCCGTGCTCGGGGCGAGCTTCCACCCCGAGCTCGAGGACCACCATCCGGTGATCGACCTGTTCGTCGCGTCGCTCCGTGGCTCCGTCCGCGCGAATGCGGCGACAGGCGCCGAGTCGAGGTCCTGACGGTGGGGGACTCCCTGCCACGACAGACCGTCCTGCTGCGGGCCGACGATCCTGCGGACATCAGCGTTGCCGGCCGACTGCTGCGGGAAGGCAAGCTCGTCGCCGTGCCGACGGAGACGGTCTACGGGCTCGCGGCGGACGCGACCGATCCAGACGCGGTGGCCGGGATCTTCACGGCGAAGGGACGACCGCGCACGCACCCGCTGATCGTGCACGTGGGCTCGGTCGAGCAGCTGCCGGAATGGGCGAGCGAGGTCCCCTCCTGGGTCGGACCCCTGGTCGAGGTTTTCTGGCCGGGACCGCTGACGCTGCTCCTCGACCGGAACCCGAGCCGCCCGGACATCGTCACCGGTGGACTGCCGACGATCGGCCTGCGGATGCCGGCACATCCGGCGCTGCTCCAGCTGCTCCGCGCCCACCGGCTCGCTGTCGCCGCGCCGTCCGCGAACCGCTACCAGAAGCTGAGCCCGACGAGCGCAGCACAGGTGATGGCGAGCCTCGCCGGCCGCATCGATGCCGTCCTGGACGGTGGCCCGTGCGCGGTCGGCACCGAGTCGACGATCCTGCGGGTGGCGGCCGATCGCGCCGAGATCCTGCGCGCCGGCCCGATCAGCGCGGCCATGCTGCAGGAGCACCTGCCGGTCCCGGTCCATGCGCCCGCCGAACACGCGGTGTCCGTGCCCGGCAACCAGCGGGTCCACTACCAGCCGGACGCGCCCATCCAGCTGGTGTCCACGGCCGAGCTCGAGACGCTGCTGCAGCACACGCCCGCGGAGACCGGCTGCCTGTTCTACACGGCCGAGCTCCAAGGCCTCGGCCGCGGGCTCTCCATCCGGATGCCCCACGAGGACCGCGGCTACCGCCGCGCTCTCTACGGTGCGCTGCACCAACTCGATCGAGAGGGGGTGTCCCGCATCCTGGTCGAACTCCCGCCACTCGATCCGGAGTGGTTGGACATCCGCGATCGCTTGCAGCGTGCGGCCGGACCTTCATCTTCCCCAGGTCCAGAGGAAGCAGCACCGTGAACCAACTGACGATCACCAAGCCCGACGATTGGCACCTGCACTTCCGTGACGGCGACATGCTCGCCGAGACGGTTCCCGCGACCGCCCGCTGCTTCCAGCGTGCGATCGTGATGCCGAACCTCGTGCCGCCCGTACGCACGGCCGCCGAGGCCTTGGCCTACCGCGAACGCATCCGCGCCGCGCGGCCCGGAGGATCGACCTTCGAGCCGCTGATGACGCTCTACCTGACGGATCGCACGACGCCCGACGACATCGCCGAGGCAGCTCGATGCGGCGTGCCAGCCGTCAAGCTCTACCCGGCCGGGGCGACGACCAACTCCGACGCGGCGGTGACGCGGCTCGAGGCCCTCGACCCCGTCCTCGAGGCGCTGGTCCGACACGACATGCTCCTGCTCGTGCACGGCGAGGTGACCGACGCGCACGTCGACATCTTCGACCGCGAGAAGGAGTTCATCGATCGGACGCTGCGGCCGCTGACCGAGCGCTTCGCAGCGCTGCGCGTGGTGTTCGAGCACATCACCACGAAGGACGCTGCCGACTTCGTCCGGGACGCGCACGAGAACGTCGCCGCGACGATCACGCCGCAGCACCTGATGCTCAACCGCAACGACCTGCTGGTCGGTGGCGTGCGTCCGCACAACTACTGCCTGCCCGTTCTCAAGCGCCGTACCCACCAGGAGGCGCTGCGTGCAGCGGTGGCGTCGGGCTCGAAGAAGTTCTTCCTCGGCACCGATTCGGCTCCGCACGAGCAGCACCGGAAGGAGAGCGCGTGCGGGTGCGCAGGCTGCTACAGCGCCTGGGCGGCGCTCGAGCTCTACGCGCAGGTCTTCGAGGAACTCGGCGTGCTCGACGAGCTCGAGGGCTTCGCGAGCCACCACGGCGCGGACTTCTATCGCCTGCCGCGCAACGAGGGCACCGTGACGTTGGTCCGGGATCCGTGGCGGATCCCGGAGACCATCACGCTGCCGAACGGCCGCCCGATCATCCCGTTCATGGCGGGTGCGACCGTGGCGTGGCGACTCGTCGACTGACGAGCCACCCGCCGGTCAGCCGCCGATGGCGGCCTCGAACGCGGCGCGCCCGCCGACCACCGGGATCCGGAGCGCGGTCTTGCCGAGGT
>JBEAPQ010000030.1:0-2578 GCA_041164325.1 Planctomycetota bacterium
CGCTCGTGACCGCGAGCGTCCGGGCCTTCGGAGGCCCGCGAGAATCTCAGCAGGGAGAGTCCGCGTCCGATCCCGGGCCTGGGCCGGCGTGCGCGCGGAGCGCGCCCGTTCGGCGCCGAGCGGACTTCGACAGGTTGTGCCTCTCTCGAGCTGAGTCTCCACGACCCCGGTCGCCGTAGCCGATCGATGGGGTCGCCGCCCGCAGACGGACGAGGTCACGGGCTGCGCGGCAAGACGTTCCCCACTCGGGGCGACGGTCGCCTCACTGCCAGGTCAGGCCGAGCACCGGAATGGCGAGTGAGACGACGTCCGGCGTCTCTCCGTCGCGGGATACGACCGCCGCCATCTGCAGCGATGGTCCCGTGGTCGCCAGCTGGCAGAGCAGGGCGTTCGACGTGATCAGCCCCTGCGGACCGAACTCGAGGAACTGCGTGCCGAGGATCGCACCCCCGAGGTTCGGGTCGGTCGGCAGGTGAACGTCGACGTTCGCGAGACCGTGGCCCGCGAATCCGTCCGCAGCCGTCGACAGGAACGTCGGCAGCGTGACCCAGGGCTGTGCGTGGAGCACGCACCCGGGTGCGCCGAACGCCGTCAGGTCCACGGGCACGGCGCGCAGTCCGGGGCCGACCATCAGCCATGCGGGTGCAGAGGGCGTTCCCACCACGAGGAAGGACGCGGTCCTGCCGAGCACGAGTCCCCGTGGACCGACGTCGGCGGTGCGCTGCATCGAGGCGCGCGGACCGCACGTGGTGCCCACCGAGACGACCGAACCCGTGACGGTGTCCTCCGTCGCGTCGGCCGGCCAGAACGTCGAGGCGGTGCCTGTCCGCAGGAACTCGATCGCGAGGTCGCCGCCTCGGTACGGGAACGGCGTCTGGAACGGGATGCGGACGGTCTGGTCGACCGACCACGACGTGTTGCCTTCACCGGCAGCCGGGGACGCGGGAAGCTCGAGCGTGTCGTCGAAGACCAGGACCGACGACGGCAGGTTCGTGGCGAAGTTGGGCTCTGCGGCATCCGGGCTCCGCGCGGCCGCGCCGATGCGCACTTCGACCCCGCCGCTCGCGGATGGCAGCGCTTCCTCCCAAGACGTGTCGCGACGTAGCCAGAGCCCGGTCAGTGACCGGCCGACCAGCGGCGTCAGTTCGGTCGCGCCGACGACGATCTGGATGCGGAGCGCTCCGTGCGCCACGCCGGGGACTCCGAAGCTCGAGGGGCCCTCGGCGTGCGCGAGGCCGGTCGGGACCACGTGGAGGTCCTGTGCGGCGATCGGCGTCGTGGCGAGTGCCAACGAAGTCCAGAGTGCGACGAACCGTGGCGCTTGCGGGGCGCCGCGCCCGGGATGGATGCGCTGCGTGCGCGTGCGCGCGGTCGCGGGACCGCGAGTCGAGCGCTCCGGCCGAGGCGGGAGCACGGGGGAGAGCGAGAGCATGGTCAAACACCTCCAACGACTTGGACAGTGACAGTGGTGGGCTTCGGAGCCCGGAGGTCCGAGACGAACACGACCGCGCCACCCGCAACGTCGGGCGGCAGCGTGAACTCGGCGCGACCCGCGATCACGGGCACCGCGACCAGCGTTCTGCCGGGCACGAAGAAGAAGATCTTGTCGAGGTCTGCCGAGACCTTGATGACGAGCGTCCCGCCCGGGACGACGGTGGGGGGCGCCTTGAACGAGGGGTCCTGCATGTCGGCCTCGAGGAATGGTTGTTCCGCGATTCCGGTCACCGGATCGCGCGGAGGGCGGGAAGGAAGGTCAGGAGCGCGTCGTGCGCGGCCGGCCGCGTCGCGATCTCGGCTGCGAGCGCCGCGGCGAGCGTGGCGCGCTGGTCGGCGACCGTCGGATGGCGAGCGACGACCGCGGCGGCCAGGCGCTCGAGCCCCGGCACGAGGCGCGGGTCCTCGGTTGCGCCGAACACGATCAGGAAGAGCGGAGCGTGGGATGCGAGCTCCTCGAGCGGTGCATCCGCCCAGGCGACGCAGTCCTCGACGAAAGGCACGGTGGCAGCGTCCGTCTCGGTCGTCGTGCTGGACGGCGGCACACGGCTCCTCGATCCCAGGTGGGCGCCCATCGCCGAGCCGAGCCCCAGGCTGCCGAGCACGCCCGTCAGGAATGCACGGCGCGAGACCCAGCAACGCGCCTGTGCGCTCGGCGCCGCGACGTAGACAGGTTCGATCTCCATCGACTCGACCTCCTTCCGTGGGGATGGCTCCCCGTCGTCAATGGGCGGGAGTCTGCCTGCCGATCGGTCCTGAAGCAAGCCGTTTTGGCAAGTTCATCCGAAAGAACGGATGATGCTGCGGCGCGGACCCCGCACGACGAACTCTCGTCACCGGCGTCCCCGCAGCCGCGATGCGGCGGCCAAGCCAACAACTCGGAGGCTGTAGACCGATCGGGTCACGGGCTGCGAGCGCGCGTGTGGAGCGCCTCAGCGCGTCACGAGCTCGAGGCCTACGAGTCGGGCGTCCTCGCTCGCGCGCCCCGCCGGGAACGACACGTTCTGCAGGCGGAGCAGCTCGACGCCCTCGTGCGAGAACACCACGTGGTGGCGACCCGGCTTGATGTCGACGACCGAGAGGC
>JBEAPQ010000031.1:0-8054 GCA_041164325.1 Planctomycetota bacterium
ATCTCGGCATGCCGGTGTTCCTGCACGAACGCGAGGCGTCGGGCGCGATGCTCGACCTCCTCCGCGCCTGGCGCCCCCGCCTGGTCGACGCCGTCGTCCACTGCTTCACCGGCGAGTCGGATGCACTCCACGGCTACCTCGACCTCGACTGCCATGTCGGGATCACCGGCTGGGTCTGCGACGAGCGCCGCGGCAACGGCCTGCGCGCGCTGGTCGCCGACATCCCGAGCGACCGACTGCTGATCGAGACCGACGCGCCCTACCTGATCCCCCGGACGCTGCGACCTCGACCGAAGACCCGACGCAACGAGCCGATGTGGCTGACCGAGGTCCGCGACGTGCTCGCCCGGGCGCGTGGGATCGCTCCCGAGGCACTCGGGGAGCTGACCGCAGCCAACGCCGCCCGGTTCTTCCGGCTTCCCGAAGCTGCCGCGCTTCCCCCTCGATCCGCCCCGCCGCCCGCGTAGGATCGCCCGCCCATGTCCACCATCGTCCACGTGCACGGCCGCGAGGTCCTCGACTCCCGCGGCAACCCGACCGTCGAGGTCGAAATCGGTCTGGAATCCGGCGCCTTCGGCCGCGTCATCGTCCCCTCGGGCGCATCGACCGGCGTCCACGAGGCCGTCGAGCTCCGCGACGGCGACGGGCGCTACGGAGGCAAGGGCGTCCGCAAGGCCGTCGACAACGTCAACACGCGGATCGAGGAGGCGCTGCTCGGCGAGGAGGCCGACGACCAGGTCGAGATCGACCGCATCCTCTGCGAGCTCGACGGCACCGACAACAAGGCCGAGCTGGGCGCCAACGCGATCCTCGGCGCGTCGCTGGCGACGGCCCGCGCCATGGCGGAACAGGTCGGCATGCCGCTCTGGCGCTACGTCGGCGGTGTCTCCGCGCGGCGCCTGCCGGTGCCGATGATGAACATCCTCAACGGGGGTGCGCACGCCGACAACAACGTGGACTTCCAGGAGTTCATGATCATGCCGTTCGGCGCGCCGACCTTTGCCGAGGGGCTGCGGATGGGCACCGAGGTCTTCCACGCGCTGAAGGGCGTGCTGAAGGCCAAGGGACTCGCGACCGCCGTCGGGGACGAAGGCGGCTTCGCGCCCAACCTGGGCAGCAACCGCGAGGCGCTCGACGTGATCCTCGAGGCCATCGAGAAGGCTGGCTACGAGCCCGGCGCCGACCTGCGCATCGCGCTCGACGTCGCCAGCACCGAGATCTACCGGGACGGCAGGTACCACCTGGAGGGCGAGGACAAGGTCCTCGATGCCGACGGCCTCGTCGCGCTCTACGCCGACTGGTGCACGAACTACCCGATCTTCAGCATCGAGGACGGCATGGCGGAGGACGACTGGGACGGCTGGAAGCTCTTGACGGCCGAACTCGGCGAGAGCGTCCAGCTGGTCGGCGACGACCTGTTCGTCACCAACACGGCACGCCTGGCACGCGGCATCGAGGAAGGCGCCGCCAACTCGATCCTGATCAAGGTCAACCAGATCGGCACCCTGACCGAGACGCTCGAGGCGATCGAGCTCGCCCACCAGAGCGGGATGAGCGCCGTCATGTCGCACCGCTCGGGTGAGTCCGAGGACACGACGATCGCCGACCTCGCGGTCGCGACCAACGTCGGCCAGATCAAGACCGGCGCACCCTGCCGGACCGACCGGATCGCCAAGTACAACCAGCTGCTCCGGATCGAGGAGCAGCTCGGCATGGCGTCGATCTACGGGCTCCGCTGAGCCGGAGCCGGAGCGAGCGTGCCGACCGCCCTCCCTGCGGTCCCGGCTCACCAGAAATGCTGCTGCGCGAAACGCGGCCCCGGGCCTAGAATCCGGGGCCATGGCGAGCGGATCGAGCGGTCGGGCGGACCGCGCCGATGGGTCTGACCCCTTTCCCTGGGTGGTCAGTCTCGGATGTCTCGGGGCCCTGGCCCTGCTGTTCCTCCACAGCACGATGCCGGCACTCGCCGAGCATCGTGAGTTGGAGCACCGCGAGGAGCAGTTCCGATCCGAGCTCGACGAAGCCGAGGCGCGCATCCGCTCCCTGCGACGCGCGACCCGCCAGGTCGGACAGGACCCCGAGACGCTGCTCGTGGAGTTCGACCGCCTCGGCCTGACGCCCCAGCAGGCCATCGACGAAGTGGCACGCGAGCTCGATGCCGCGCCGCCCGAGCCCGAGTCGACCCCGTCCGGCGACCGACCCCCGGGCGGGCCCCGTTGACCCACCCAAGCCCGAGGGGAGCTTCGCCCCGTTCCGTCCGTCCGGGTTTCCGCCGATCCGAACGGCGCGCGCGCACGAAAGAGTGCTCGCCCCCCCAACGCATCCGTTCCTGCGCTACCTTGCCCACGCCGGCAGTCCCGGCCCGGCCGACGCGCCCTGTTCCCTGTCTCTGCGCCCTCTATTCCCGCCCACCCCACGGCGTGACCCCCCGAGCATGACCGAGCACGACACGACCCAGCCCTCGTCCGAAGACCTGCAGCAGGTGGAGAAGCTGCAGAAGGCGTACGCGTCCATGAAGGACGAGATGCGCAAGATCATCGTCGGCCAGGACGAGGTCATCGACGAGCTGTTCATGGCCCTGTTCTGCCGGGGTCACTGCCTGCTGATCGGCGTCCCTGGCCTCGCCAAGACGCTGATGATCTCGACCCTGTCGAAGATCCTGAACCTGTCGTTCAGCCGCATCCAGTTCACGCCGGACCTCATGCCGTCGGACATCACCGGCACCGAGGTCATCCAGCAGGACAAGTCGACCGGCGACCGGATGTTCAAGTTCCTGCCGGGGCCGGTGTTCGCGAACGTCGTCCTCGCGGACGAGATCAACCGCACGCCGCCGAAGACCCAGGCTGCGCTGCTCGAGGCCATGCAGGAGTACCAGGTGACGGTCGGTGGCCAGCGCCACGACCTGGACCGCCCGTTCTTCGTGCTGGCCACGCAGAACCCGATCGAGCAGGAGGGCACCTATCCTCTGCCCGAAGCCCAGCTCGACCGCTTCATGTTCATGGTCCAGGTCGACTACCCGACCTTCGACGAAGAGCGGGAGATCATCCGCCGGACGACCGAGACCCGCGACCACGACGTGTCGCCGGTCCTCGACAAGGAGGACATCCTCGCGCTGCAGAGCATCGTCCGTCGCGTGCCGATCGCCGACCACGTGGTCGACTACGCGCTGCGCCTCACCCGCGCGACCCGCCTGACGAACGACGAAGCACCGGGCTGGATCAAGGAGTGGCTCGCCTGGGGCGCAGGCCCGCGTTCCAGCCAGTTCCTCGTCCTCGGCGCCAAGGCCCGGGCCCTGCTCCAGGGCCGCTTCTACGTGTCCGCGGAGGACATCCGAGCCGTCGCCAAGCCGGTGCTGCGCCATCGCCTCGTGACGAGCTTCGGGGCCGAGGCCGAGGGTGTGACGACCGACACCGTCGTCGACCGCCTGCTCGCCGAGATCTCGCCGAACGAGTCGCCGGCGCTGGCCGACGGCCGACTGCCGGGCGTGATCAGCCAGTGATCCGCCCCGGCTGCGGGCCGCAGGCGGCTGGGTCCCACCCCCGCGTGCGGCGCGTCCCAAGGCTCCGACTCCTCCCGCGCTGATGGCGACCGAATCGAAGAACTACCTGGACCCGAAGGTCCTGAGCCAGATCGACAAGCTCGAGGTGCGGGCGCGCCTCGTCGTCGAGGGGTTCATCTCCGGGATGCACAAGTCGCCCTACAAGGGCGTCTCGGTGGAGTTCGCGCAGCACCGCGAATACGTGCCCGGCGACGACATCCGGTTCATCGACTGGAAGATCTTCGGCCGCTCCGAGCGCTTCTACATCAAGGAGTTCGAGGAGGAGACGAACCTGCGCGCGTGGATGTTCGTCGACCAGAGCGAGTCGATGGCCTACGCCCACGACGGCGGGATGAGCAAGTTCGACTACGCGGCGACTGCCGCCGCGTCGCTGGCCTTCCTGCTCCAGCAGCAGTCGGACGCGGTCGGGCTGTCGCTGTTCGCGGACCAGGTGATCCGGAACGTCCCGTCCAGCAACACGCGCCAGAACCTCGCCAACGTGTTCCAGAGCCTCGAGCAGGCCAAGCCCGACCAGAAGACGCGGATCGGTGGCGTGCTCCAGGAACTGTCGAGCTCGATCCGCAAGCGCGGCGTCGTGATGCTGTTCTCCGATCTCTTCGACGACGCGGACGACGTGCTGCGCGGCATCCGCTCGCTCGGCCAGCGCGGGCACGACGTCATCGTCTTCCACGTGCTCGATCGGGACGAGCTCGAGTTCCCGTTCGAGCGGATGACGATGTTCGAAGGCCTGGAGCAGATGCCCGAGCTGCTCGCCGACCCGAGCGCGCTCCGCGACGCGTACCTCGCCGAGATCGAGGCCTTCACCGACAAGGTGCGGAAGGGCTGCCTCGCCCAGCGCGCCGACTACGTCCGCCTCGTCAACGACCAGCCCCTCGACGTCGCCCTGTCCTCCTACCTCGCCGCGCGGATCGCGCGGACCAAGCGCGCCCGCTGAGCGGGCCTGCGACCGAGAGATCCGGCCTTGCTGCAGTTCCTCAACCCTGCACTCCTGATCGGCGCCGCGCTGTTCGCGGTCCCGCTGATCATCCACCTGCTCAACCGGCAGCGGTTCCGCCGCCGGCAGTGGGCGGCGATGGAGTTCCTGCTCGCGGCCTACAAGAAGCAGCGCAAGCGGCTGCGCCGTGAGAACCTGCTGCTCCTGCTGCTCCGCTGCGCGATCCCGATCGTCCTCGCGCTGGCGATCGCTCGACCGCTTCTCCGGGAGGAGTCCGGCCTCGCGGGAACCGGCGGCGGCAGCGCGCACCACATCCTCGTCCTCGACCACAGCGCGAGCATGGGTCTCGAGCTGTCGGGAGCGACGACGCCGTTCGAGCGTGCGAAGGACCTCGCGACCGCCCTGCTCGACCGCGTCGGCGGACGGGACGGCCAGAACCGCGTCACGCTGATCGTCCAAGGCATCCGCCCGTCCGTCCCGCTGCGCGAGGAGATCGACGTCGAACGGGCCAAGACCCGGATCGCAGGGCTCGGCCTGCCGGTCGACGGCGGTGGCGCCCTGACCGACGCGCTCGCGGAGGCGGCCGAGATCGTCGAGGAGTCCAGCGACGCGGAGATCCGTGTCCACCTGTTCACCGACCTGCAGGTGCGAAGCCTCGGCACCGACCCGTTCGCTGCGGGCGAAGATCCGGCCGCGACGACCGCGCCGGCGGACCCCGACCGGTCTTCGACATCGGAAGGCGATGGACCGTCCGAAGAGATGTTCCAGGACACGGTGGCGGACGCGCTCAAGCGCATCCGTGAGAAGGCGGAGATCAACGTCTTCGATGTCCGCGGCACGTACGGCGACAGCCCGCAGAACCTGCAGATCCAGGACCTCCGGCTCGCGCAGGCCCACGCGATCGAGCGCGTGCCGCTGCCGATCGTGGTGACCGTCCGGAACCGCACCGACTCGGCGCGGGACGTCCAGGTCACGCTCGAGATCGACGGAGGGCAGCCGACGCGGCGCTCGGTGCGGGTCGAGGCGGGAGCCGAGGCCGACGCCGAGTTCGAAGTCGTGCTCCGCGAGACGGGCCCGCACCGCCTCCGTGCGTCCCTCGACGGCGACGAACTGCCGTTCGACGACGAGCGGTTCCTCGTCGTCGATGTCCGCGATCGACTCCGCGTGCTCGTGGTCGAGGGCAGCGGCGAGGCCGACCCGGGGCTCCAGGACGCGACGCATCTCGTCGAGGTCCTCGATCCCACGGGCGGCGAGGGCGCGCCGGACCTTACCCAGTTCGCACCGACCGTGGTCGACACGATCGCGCTGCTGTCGGGACGGGTCCGTCCCCAGGACCACGACCTGGTGATCCTCGCCGACGTCGCGCGCCTGGACCGGGCGAGTTCCGACGCGCTGCTCGAGGCCGTGCGCGGCGGCACGGGGCTGATGGTCTTCTTCGGGCGGCGCGCGGATCCGGACAGCTACAACGAATACCTGCATCGCGGCGGCACGGGACCGATGCCGATGGCGCTGACGGGGGCGCAGGGCTTCGCCCCCGAGTCCGACCGCTGGTTCGGCAGCCTCGTCGAACGCCGCGACCACCCGCTGCTGCGCGACTTCCAGGAGGACGTCTACGTCGAGATCCTCGAGAGCGTGCCGGTCTGGCGCTACGTCGGCGCCGAGCGACCGCCCGAGGCGGACGAGACCACGACAGCGTCGAACGACGGTGGAGACGACGCGACCGACGGTCCACAGCGCGTCCTCGGCGAGGTGGTGCTCTCGATCCGCGATGCGGAACGGAGCCCCCTCTGGGTCACGTCCCGCTTCGGCGCCGGCAAGGCCCTGTTCGCGACGACGCCGATCAGCCGCGCCCCCGAGCGCTGGAACCGCTTCGACGCGCCGGTCGCAGGCCTGTCGTTCCTGCTTCTGTGGCCCGCCGCGGAGTGGCTGACCGTCCCGGCCATCGACGCGCACAACGTCGCGGTCGGCGGCGCGCTCACTTCGATCCTCGGCAGCCGTCCGACCGACATCGCGGTGCTGGTTCCCGAAGACGCCGGAGCCGGCAAGATCCCGGTCGGCGAAGAAGCCACGCCGCTGCTCGGCGGGCGCTACGCGTTGCCCCCGTTCCGCCGCACGGAGCAAGCCGGGTTCTACGAGATCGAGATGATGCTCGACGAGGCCAGCGGCGGCGGCGCCGGGGAGCGCCACGTCGAGGAGTTCGCGGTCTGCCCGGATGCAACCGAGGGCGAGCTGCTCTACCTCTCGCACGAGTCCGCCCGAGAGCGACTCGGCGTGGAGACGATCCTGACCGCTCTGCCGTCCCGCGCGACGTCTGCGGTCGACGCGGGCGCGGACGAACTCGGCCCTCTGTTCCTCTGGCTGACCCTGTTCTTCTTGCTGGGAGAAGCTGCGCTGGCCCGCTTCGTGACCCGGAGGCGCGCATGACGTCGTTCCCCGCGTGGCGGTTGATTCCCCAGGACGCGGCGGGCACGACCAGCCCGACGATCCAGACCGAGGAGTCATTCCTCTTCCTCGACCTCCCGGCGCCCTGGGTGCTGGCGATGGTCGTGCTGCCGCTGCTCGTGCTCTTCGTCTGGTGGGCCTACGGCGGCCTGGGGCGCCTCGAGCCGCGGACCCGGTGGACGCTGACCGTGCTGCGCGGCCTGGCGATCGCCATCTGCCTGTTCCTGCTGTTCCAACCGGCCCTCGAACGCATCCGCTACACGCAGGTCCGGACCCAGGTCCACGTGCTCGTGGACGACAGCGCGAGCATGCAGCGCCGAGACACCTACCCGGACGAGGGGCAGCAGCGCGACCTCGCGGCTGCCGCGGGGGTCACCGAGCTCGCCTCCCACACGCGCGCGGATCTGGTCCAGCGCGTCCTGGAGAAGCCGGACGGGCTGCTCGCGAAGCTCCGCGAGCAGCACGACGTCCGGCTCTACCGCTTCGTCCGCAAGCCTCTCCCGATCCGCGACCTGACCGAGCTGTCGAGCCGCGGCGCGCGCTCCCATCTCGGCGATGCGCTCGACCTCCATCTCGCGACCGCGAGCGCAGCCAACCTCGACGCGGTCGTCCTCGTGTCCGACGGCCGGAGCAACGCGGGGCTCGATCCGGCCGAAGTGGCCGACAAGTACCGGCTCAACGACATCGCCGTCCACACGATCGGGGTCGGCGATCCGAACCCGCCGCGCAACGTCCGGATCATCGGGCCGGCTGGCCCCAAGGACGCACTCGCGGGCGAGGAGCTGGTGCTGCAGTGCACCCTCGACGCCGAGGGCCTCGAGGGCCGCGACGTCACCGTCACGCTCGAGGGCTCGAAGGACGGCGGCCCCTTCATCCCTCTCGCGAGCGAGCGCGCGATGCTCGGCGCCGACCACGTCCCGGTCGAAGTCCGCCTCTACCACGCGTTCGAGGAGCCCGGTGACCACACGCTCCGCTTCGCCGTCTCCGAGACGCCCGAAGAGACGAGCTTCGACGACAACACGGCGATCCGCTTCCTCCGCGTCGACGACCAGAAGATCCGGGTCCTCTACATCGACGACCTGCCGCGCTGGGACTACCGCTACATCAAGAACGCGCTGC
>JBEAPQ010000032.1:0-11636 GCA_041164325.1 Planctomycetota bacterium
CCGGAGCGGCGAGTGGACACGGGCACCGATGGGGTACGCGTGCTCGTCTGGAACGTCTGGCACGGTGGCAATGACGTGGACCACGGTCCCGAGAAGATCAGGGACCTCGTCGTCGAGACCGGTGCAGACGTCGTGCTGATGCAGGAGAGCTACGACATCGACGGGGATCGCCCGACGACCGGACGGTGGCTTGCGGCGGAGCTCGGTTGGAACGCATACCAGCACGAGAGCCCGCACCTCTGCGTCCTCTCGCGCTACGAGATGGAGGAGACGTTCTTCCATCACCCTTGGCACGGCGTCGGAGCTCGACTCGCCGATCCCGAGGGCCGCTGTTTCCTCGCGTGGTCGATCTGGCTCGACTACCGCGCCTACCTGCCCTGGGAGCTGCGTGACCAGCCGGAGATCGCGGACGAGGACCTCCTCGCCGCCGAGGACGTCCGTTCGTCGCGGCTACCGCAGGCCCAGGCCCTGCTCTTGGACCTGCGCGAACGTGGTCAGCTCACGCTCGACGTGCCGTTGCTCGTGGGCGGGGACTGGAACACGCCTTCCCACCTCGACTGGACGGTGGATACGGCCCGCGTCTACCGCAACCGCCGCGGCCTGCGCCTCCCGGTCAGCGCGGCCATGGAAGAGGCGGGCTTCGTCGACTCCTTCCGTGCGGTGCACCCCAACCCGGTCCAGGCGCCGGGCATCACGTGGTCCCCGCTGTTCCGCGTCGCTGGCGACGGCAAGGCCCAGGGCTTCGAACGCATCGATCGGCTCTACGTCCGCCAACCGACGGCGGGCGGTTCCTGGACCCTCGTACCGCGGACCGCTCGCGTGCTGCCCCACCTCTGGGAAGACGATGCGATCCCGGTCCGCGAGCGACAGTTCCCGTCGGACCACGGCGCGGTCCTGATCGAGTTCGATTGGGTGCGGCGTCGCGACTAGCGGACTCCTTCCTCGCCCCACACGCGAGGGACGATGAATCCCTCGGGCGGGTTGTTCGGCAGGATGTGCGGCGCGGCTTGGGCGGCGCGGAAGGCCTCGAGGCGGGCCTTCAGATCCTCCAAGACGCCCTCGTGTTCGGCAGTGACGTCGGTGGTCTCGCCGAGGTCGTTGTCGAGGTCGAAGAGCTCCCAGGTGTCCTTCGCGGGTCCCTTGGTCGCGTTGGCCTGGACCGCGCCGTTGTGGACGAGCTTGAAGCGTCCCATGCGGATCGCGCCCGACCACGGCGTCACGTTGTGGAGGATCACCTCGTGGGGTGTCAGGGCACCCTTGGCGATCGTGGCCCAAGCGTCGAGCCCGTCGATCGGCTGCTGTTGCTCGAGGTTGGCTCCTGCGATGCGCAGCAGGGTCGGATACAGGTCGACGATGTGGAGTGGCGCCGTGACGGTGGAGCCGGCTTCGTGGTGGCCGGGCCACGAGACGATCGCTGGCACGCGCACACCGCCCTCGTAGAGGAGCCCCTTCTGTCCGCGCAGTGGTCCGTTGGATCCGAGGCTGCGGATGCCACCGTTGTCGGAGCAGAAGAACACGACGGTGTCTTCCGCCGCGAATCCATGCTCGTCCAAGCCAGCGACGATGCGGCCGACTGCTGCATCCATGCATGCAACCATGGCGGCGTAGACGCGGCGGTTGCGCGGTTCGATGTGCCCCATGCGCTCGATCCAATCGTCGGGTGCCTGGAGCGGCGTGTGTGGGGCGTTGAAGGGCACGTAGAGGAACAGCCGCTTGCTGTGGTCGTGTTCCGCGAGCACGCGCACGGCTTCGTCGGCGATCAGGTCGGTGGTGTAGCCCTCGTCATCGCACTCCCTGTCATTCCGGTGCCAGTCGTGCCCGCCGTCCCGGATGTGCGTGAAGTAGTCGAGTGCGCCGTTGTAGTGACCGTACTGCCGATCGAAGCCCCGTCGCGTTGGCAGCATCGCAGGCTTCGCGTGCCCGAGGTGCCATTTGCCGCAGATGGCCGTTGCATAGCCGTGTCCTCTCAGCGCATCGGCCAGGGTTCGCTCGTTCTGCGGCAGTCCGTGCTGTGCCCACGGTCGCACCACGCCGAGTTGGAGGCCGAGACGCATGGGATAGCGGCCCGTCATCAGCGCACCGCGCGTCGGTGAGCAGACAGGCTGCACGTAGAACTGCTCCAGCCGCACGCCACGCTCTGCCAGAGCATCGAGATGCGGCGTGGGGATTTCGCTGCCGTGGAACCCGACGTCTCCCCAACCCAGGTCGTCGGCCAGGAGCACGACGATGTGCGGAGGTTCGGGCGGGAGGTCCTCGGACTGTCCGCACAAGGGTGTCGCGCAGGCGAGCGCGGCGATGAGTGTGTGTGTCCAGTGGGCCATGGTCGGTGCGTTGGGGGTGGGCGGCAGCAGGGAACCACGACGGTATCCCGTGGCTGAACATTGAGTCCCGCCTGCGCGATGGTCACATGTCCAGCAGGAGGCAGGACCAGGCCATGCACAAGAAGGACGGGAAGGAGTTCAAGTTGCGGGGTGGACCCGCGCAGACGACGTCGTGGGTCCAACTGCTCGGGGATGGATCGCTGAAGGTCGGCTTCTACGACTTCAGTGATCAGACCGAGTCGATGACCGGCGGCGAGTCCGAATACTTCGCGATCGTGCCTCCACGAGGGGTCGAAGTGGTGGCCGCGAAGCTCGATGTGGCGGACGTGGACACCGAGTCCGGAGGGGAAGCCCTGACCGCGAAGCTCCAGGAGGACTTCGAGAGCTACGACGACCTGACCGACTGGCTCGGCAACCACGGCGTTGCGTTCCACGTGGAGCGCAATCCGTGGCCGGGGTCTTGAGCGGCCGGGCGCGGCCGCGTGTCACAGGCTCGGGTCAGCGCCCGAGCCGTGCCCGGAGCGCCGTCGCCCCCGGGTGGCCGGGTGCGGTTCGCAGCGCTCGATCCACGAGCTGGCGTGCGGCCGCCGTCTGGCCGAGCGCGAGCTGGGCCTCGGCGAGGGCGACGAGCGGATCGGGTGACGGGTCCCGATCGACGAGGGCTTGGAACCTGCGCGCGGCACCCGCGGCGTCCCCCGCGTCGAGGAGGAGTCGGCCGAGTTCGTAGAGCGCGTGGAGTGCCTGCGGGTCGAGGGCGAGGAGGGCCTCGTAGGCCCGGACGCGCTGGCCGGTCGGGGAGGCCTCGTATCGGCCGAGCTCGAAGAGTCGCTGCGTGACCGGTGGGCCGCCGAGCTCGCGCGCGGCGCGGCTGTGGGCCTCGGCCTCGGCGCGCTCTCCGGCGGCGAACCGGATGGCCGCGAGGTTGGTGTGCGCGAGCGCGTGCGCTCCGGCCTGGTCAGGGGCCCGGAGTGCGGCTTCGTACTGGGCGCGGGCTTCTCCAGTGCTCCCTGCGGCCTCGAGCGAGACACCGAGGTAGAGGCGGGCAGGCGCGTAGTCCGGGTTGGCGTCGACCGAAGCGCGCGCGTGGATGCCGGCTTCGGCGAGGCGTCCGTTCTTGATCTCCTCGTAGGCGAGCTGCGAGCGCGTCAGGAAGTCCGCGGGGGCGACGGCTGCGAGATGGCGCAGTCGCTCGGCCTCCGGGAACGAGCGACTGTTGGTCGCCACCGCGATCCCCAGAGGAATGACGAACCAGGCCCAGCGCACTGCGTGCCGGGCGGTCGGGACGACGGTCGCTGCCAAACCCTTCTGGATGCCGAGGTCGGCGCCGACGGCCGCTTCGCGCGCCTTCCACAGGAAGCCGTCGTAGTAGTAGTGCAGCCAAGCGGCCGCCAGGAACACGCCGAGCGCTGACTGGCCGATCGGATCGGCGCGCCCCAGCGAGCGGCCGAGCACATCGAGACTGCCGAAGGCGGCCATGGCTGCGACGTACGACAGCGCTGCCACCGGTCCTGGGCGGAACATCGTGCGGAGCCAGGGCGCGACACCCTCACGCTGCACCCGGGCACGGCACGTGATCCAGGTGATCGCGAAGTACTGGACGTCGTGGAAGACCTCGTAGAGCACGTGCGCGATCAGCACGTTCGGCGCGTACGAGAACGCGAACCAGTAGTAGCCGATCGTCGTCACGTGCATGCACTGCTTCTGCCAGCTGAGAGGCTGGCCGCGTGCGATCGTCGTGGCGAGGTTCGCGAGGTAGGCGGTGATGGTGGCGGCGACCATCACCTGCGTGACGGATCGGACGACACCGAACGTCTCCGCCGACGGCAGCCCGATCCCGACGTCCAGGAACAGCGTGCCGAACAGTGCCGTCGAGTTCGGGTTGAGGACCACGGTGCCGACGAAGCCCATGACGACCAGCGCGCGGTCGAGGAAGGCCGTCCGTGGCGCGTAGGAGCCGACCTTGCTGTCGTAGATCCGTGCGAAGCCGAACGCCTGCGCCAGCCAGTGCCAGAATCCCCAGAGCGCGGTCACGAGCATCACGGCGGCCAACTGGCCGTTCCAGATCAGCCCGAGTGCCGTCGCGACCAGCACGACCGGCGCAATCGTCAGCCGCGTCCGGAACCTCGCGAAGAGCTCGCGATCCCCGTACGCGCGGACGAACGTCGCGAAGTAGTGCCCCGTCGCGCTGATCGGCAGCAGCATCCGGAGCAGGTCCGGACCGATCGCTCCCTTGGCCGCGAGCAAGAGCGGCCACGTGACGAGCGGCGTGCCGAGGACCAGCAGCAGGTCGAACGGCGCCGAATGGAACCACGGCGACGGGCGCGCCGCCTGGCCCTGCGTGGGGATGGTGGCGGTGGTCATGGAGAGCGAGAGGAGTCCGCAGGATAGCGTGACCGGAGCTCGCTGCTGAGTGGGCCCGCGGCCGCCCTGGAACCACGGAGCTGCGTCCCGCGCCGATGCGACGGGCCCGGCGCCCGGGCGCTCGCGCTAGTCGTCGTCCTCGATCGCTCCCCCGGGCAGCAGGGCTTCGAACTGCGGGTCACCCCGCAGCGCATCGAGGTCGGTCTCGGCGACGGCGTGCTTGCGGAACGCTTCGTCCATGCCACAGGCCAGCGAGACTTCGTCGAGCGCGCGTTCCGTGTCGCCGGCGAGGGCGAGGTAGCACCCGAGGTTGTAGTGGCCGAGAGCGGAGCGGGGCGTCCGGGCGAGGAGGCGCTCCATGCAGGCGATGGCGCCGGGCAAGTCCGCGAGGCGCTTGCGGCACCAGGCTTCGGTCGTGTCTGCCCAGTCGGCGTCGTGGTCGAAGCGCCGGAGCTCGTCGAGGTGGGTCAGGGCCTGGGGGAAGCGCTCGAGGTTGACGAGGGCACGGACGCGAAGCGCCAGAGCGATCGGCCTCGCCTCGGGCGAAGCGTCGAGGCGTGGCATCTTCGACAGCGCGTGTTCGGCGCAGCCGAGTTCCAACCATCCCTCCACTTCGAGGGCGAGCCGGGCGAGCGAAGAAGGCAGCTTCACGCGGGGGAGTTTGGCGCGGCGGGTTCTGTCCGTCCACGTCGAGTGCCGAAGCCGTGGAACCGGTCGGCGCGTGCGAGGATGTCCGCGAACTCCCTGTTCAGCCGGTGGTCGCCGTCGTCGAAGACGACGAGCTCGCGGACCGGAGCGGCGAGCTGCTCGTGGAATGCGATGCTGGCTTCGCTGGGCACGGTGTCGTCTCGCGCTCCGTGGAAGATCAGAGTCGGCTGGTGGATCGCGCTGGGGAGGAGCGCTTCGTCATGCCGTTCGAAGTCCTCCAGCACGTGCGGATGGAACTCCAGCGCCCGCTCGCCGTGAGGCAGGTGAAGCCGCCCGTCGGGCGCGAGGCGCGCGCGGAGTCGCGCCAGGAACCGCAGCGCTGGGGCGAGGAGCACGAGGCCGCGCACGAGTTCGGGGTGCTCGGCCGCAGTCCACGCGGCGACCAGTCCTCCGAGTGACGAGCCGATCAGGATCGACGGGCCTGCCGCTCGGAGCACGCACCGCGCATCGGCGACGAGATCGGTCAGCGTGATGTCGGCGAGGTCGCCCGAGGACGCGCCGTGGCCACGCATGTCGAAGCGCCACGCCGGCACGCCGCGACGCTGTGCGAACGCGAAGAGCTGGCTGCTCTTCTCGCCGACACGGACAGAGGTCAGGCCGTGGAGGAAGACGAGCGGCGTTCCTCGTCCCGGGACGAAGTCGGCGACGACGTGCGACCCGGGCGCCGGGTGGAGCACGAGCGTGGTGGGACTCATGGCGTCGAGTTGTCGACCAAGAACTCGCCGCTCTGACCGGCGATGCCGGGGCGGTTGCCGTCCTGGATCAGGAAGCGAAAGGTGACGCGCGAAGGGCCTGCGAGGCCTGCGCCATCCGCCCGGCTGTCCCAGCGGAACACTTCCTCGGTGCCGGGTGCCGCCGCACCGCGCACGATCAGGAAGCTCGACCCCACCGGGCCACGTGCGAAGCGCCACTCGCCGTTGTCGACCGAGAACATCGGGAGGACGAGGCAGCCGGCGCCCTCGGGGTCGGTCACCCGGATCGGGATGTCGATGACGCCGCGGCTGCCGTCCGCGGGAGTCTGCACGGCGCCCACGATGGCCGGCGTGTTGCCGCGCGCTTTCCCGAACCAGGTCCGCGCCTGGTCGAGCACGCCGATCGTCTCCGAGAACAGGTAGAGGGCCGCGTGCTCGTAGATCGGCCCGCTGAAGACCTGATGCCCCTCGGGGCGGGCCGTCGAGGTGGGAAGGCCGAGCGCGCTCGTCACGTCGACGAGGCCGTCTTGGTGGCTCCCGTCGAAGTCACCTGCGATCGCGAAGTACTCGGTCTGCGGCTCGACCCACCCGTCGTTGAGTCGCTCGACGAAGCTCGCGGGCCCCGGCAGCAGATCGACGACGCCCTGGACGAACGGCTGGTCGGCCGGGAAGACACCCGCCAACAGGTAGTCGAAGCGGGACTGTGCGACGGACGCGCCCTGGTTGGGCGTGGCGATGAGGACCGCACGGTCGATGAGCGTGTCGAGCTTGGGCTGGCCCGGGGCGTAGCCCAGACGAGTCGGGTCCGCGTGCGCGCGCTCGATGGCTTGGCGCGCCACGAGGCCGCCCGTGCCGTGGGCGAGCAGGCGGCAGCCGAAGCCCGGTCGTGCGCTCGCCTGGAGCAGGTCGTAGAGCGCGTTGCCGGACTCCTGGAACGAGCGGCCGGTCGGGTATTGGAAGACGACGACGTTCGCGAAGTCGAGCTCGAGGCCGCCGCGTGACTGGAGAGGTGTCGGTCCACCGGCGCTGCTCGCCACGAGGGGGTCCGTCAGGAGGCCAGGGACGATGACCAGGTTCCGCTCCGCGGGAGCCGACCAGAACTCGCCGAGTCGGCCTTCGCCGACGCCGAGGAGGACATCGCCTCCGCTCGACAGTCGGAGCTGTCCGTCGATCAGGCGTGCCGTGAGGGGTTCGGCGGGATCGATCAGGCGCGTGGGCTGCGAGACGAGGCCCCGCAGCACCGGGTGCATGGCGTAGAACGTCCCGAAGCGCGTGATCGATGCGTCGATCGTGTGGTTGTCGGTGTTGCGGTCTGCGATGACTTCGACGCGCTCGTCCTCGGTAGGAGCGGTCTGGAAGCCGTAGATCTCCACCTCTGACTCGGGCCAGATCTGCCCGGCGGTGCGGGCGTAGGTCGTCGAGTAGCGCAGCGTCAGTTGGGCCGCCCGGCCGAGCTGGAGCTCCTGGGGCTCGACTTCGATCGTCTGCACGATGCTCGGCAGGCGCGGGTCGCCGAAGCGCCCCCGCAGGACCACCTCGACGTCGGTGGGGACCGCACCGGGGGGGACGATGAGCTGGACGCCCTCGAATTCGCCGCCGATCTCGGCGGTCAGCGTGCCGCCGAGTGCTGCGGTGACCTGTCCGCGCGCGAGGACCTCACCGCGATCGATGGGCTCGCTGCTGCTGGTGCGCTCGACCCGGATGCAGCCGGCGAGACTCGCCAGCGCCAGGCCGGCGACGATGCGTCGATTCCGGGCCATGCTCCACGCGGGACCAAGCCCGCGCGTGGGGATCGTAGCCCGTCCGGCAGACGGTCGGACGGACCCGGGCAGGAAACCTGCGCGCCGGGCCCGTCTGGGGTCAGACGATGCGCTCGACCGCGTCGATCCGCGCGGGGCGCGAACCAGACGGGGAGTCGATCTCGACCTCGTCCCCGGCGCGGTGACCGAGGAGCGCCTTCGCGAGCGGCGCGCGGTAGTTGAGGATGTCGTCTTCCACCGCGTCCCAGGGGCCGAGGATGCGGTAGGCCTGCGGGCTGTTGTCGTCCAGGAACGTGAACTGGACCTTCATGCCCGGCGACGCGACTTCGGACGGGAGCTCCTGGTTCTCGATCAGGCGCGCCATGCGGATCTCGCGCGACATCTCTTCGGCGCGGCCGGTGAGGTTGCGCTGCTCCTCCATCGCGGCTTCCCACTCGCTGTTCTCGGAGAGGTCGCCGAGGGCTGCGGCGTGGCCGATCGTCGTCGCGTTGGCGGGGATCTTCTCGTCGACGAGAACGCGGTGCTCCTCGCGCTTGCGGCGGAGGCCTTCCGCGGTCACGTAGATGAAGTCATCACGCTCCCAGAACGGCTTCTCGGGCTTGCTGGTGATGTCCGGGAAGCGGCGCGCGACGACCTTGAGGATCGCGTCGGTGATTTCCTGCGGGAACTCGGAGCCGCCGCGCTCGGCGACGCCCAGCAGCGACGCGAGGTCATCGCGGCTGACTTCCTCGAGACAAGCCGGCAGCGTCCCGCGGCGCCCGAGCAGGACGGCCTGCGCCTTGGTCTTCACGCGGTGGAGCGCCGTGTTCGACTTGGGCTCCATCGAGATGACGCGGCAGAGGTGCAGGAGCACGCGGTTGACCGCGAGCAGGTCCGGCTTGTCCTCGCGCTCGTCGAACGCACCGTCCGCGTAGAGCTTGCCGATCCGGAACGTCAGGATCGGGTGCTTGCGCGGGTAGGGAGCCACCGTGCTCCAGGCGGCGCAGAGGTGCGCCGCGCACTTCTTCTCTTCGAGGAGGTCGACGACCTGCTCGGCGACGGTCTTCGGGAAGTCCGTGATCGCCTGCACGCAGGTGTCGGCCCACGCATCGCCGAAGGCATCCGGAAGCAGGCGGACCGCGTGCTCCCGAGACTTCTGGGTGTGCAGCTCGTCGAACTGGCGCGGCGCGAAGTTGCCGTGCGCGTCGGTCAGCAGCTCCTTGAGCTCCTGAGCCGCCGAGACCGAGGTCTTCCGGCCGTGTTCCTCGAGGAACAGGATGCCGTCGAGGAGGTGGGCAGGCGTCTCCGCGTGGGAGCCGAGCTCCTTCTCGACGCGCTCCTGGGCCAGCGTCAGGACCGTGTTCGTGGCGTCGGCATCGAGTCCGCGACCGAGGTAGTCACGGCAGACCTCGATGACGGACGGCAGGTCGAGGGCGTGGCCCATCGCGCGGGCGGCTTCGTCAGCCAGCGAGACCGGCACCTTGCGGAGCTCGAAGACCGGCCGTGCGGTGCTGCCCTCGACGAGCAGCCACGGGTCGTTGCTCGCGGCGACCTTCGCCTTCTTCCACCAGCTGTTCCACTTCTTGGCCGGGATCACCGCATCGGTCATCTCGGTCTTCAGCTGCGTGCTGTTGATCTTGCCGCGGTAGGCCTTCGCGGCCATGCGGATGACCACGCCCGGGCTCTCTTCGGCGACCCGCTGCAGCTCTTCGAGCTTGACCATGCGCATCGTGCGGAGGTCGTCCGCGTCCAGCGGGCGCATGCTCTCGACCGCGCTCTGGATCGGGATGTCCTTCGTTGCCCCGCTCTTGAAGCGGATCTGGATGTTTCGGGCCTCGATGTCGAGCTCCTCGACGACACCTTCGCCCCAACCTGCGCGGTGGTACACGACATGGCCCGGCGTCATGCGCCGGGCCATGTCGAAGGAGGCGAAAGCATCCGAGCTCAGGTTGGCTTCGCCGAGCCCGCTGACTTCCAGCGCGATCTCGAACCAGGGCTCGCTGGCGAAGGCCTTCTGCACGAGCGCGAAGACTTTTCGGCTCAAGCTGTCGTTGTGCACCTGGGAGACGAGGAGGGTCGTTCCAAGTTGCACCGCGTCGGCAGTGCGGTCCTTGGCGTCGAGGGCCTCGAGCATCCGGGAGCCGAGCTCGACCGCCGTGCCGGTCTCGCCGCGGAGCCCGAGCTCGCGCAGCGTGACGCAGTAGCGGTCGACGTCGCCGGGCTCGGCTACAGCCTGGGCCCACGCCACTTCGAGGGACTCGAGATCTTGGGAACGAACGAGCGAGAGGTAGTCCTGCACGGCCACTGCTTCGCAGAGTCTCCGGGTGGGAAAAGCGGGCCGAGCAGGATAACGGCGGGCGGCCCCTGCGCAAGGCGGGCTCGGGGCCCGTCTGCACGAGAACTGCCGAGGTCCGGCTGGAACCAGGGCCGCGCGCGGTGTCGCCGGGACCAGCCGGCGAGGGGGACAAGTCGTATCCCCGGTGGCCGCAAGCACCCGGGAGGAGGGCCTCGCGGCGGATTGCGGCTCGGAGGCGGTGACTCGATCCGCCGACGGCCCTCGAGTTGCCTGCCCGGCAGCCGCTCCGCGGCCGCGGGAGAGTGCGTGACGGGGTTTCGTCACACAGTCTCACGGATTCGGCCTCGGCGCGACGACCGAAGCCGCCACGCCCGGGGCCCGAGCGGCCGATCAGTCGGCGAGCCGGCTGACGAGCGTGTGGACGTCGTCCGTCGTCGACGCTTCGTCGTAGGTGTCGAACGGGACGCCATCGAGGACGTCTTCGGGCGCGACGAAGCAGATGTAGAACTCGAGCCCGTATTGGGCGCGGAAGGCGCGGATCTTCGGGAGGCTCTCGCTCTTCAGCGACTCGGCCATCTCGACGATGACGGTCTTGCCCTCGCGGCCGCGGCCACGGAGCACCATGGTCGGGGCGTACGCGGCGAGGCTGCCGTCCTCGAAGCGCACTTCGAAGTGGCGCGGACGGTGGCTGTGGGCCACGCCGAGGTGGGTCAGGCGATCGCAGACTTCGCGTTCGATCGCGTAGAGGATCGGGCGGCCGCCGCAGCGGCCGAAGGGTGCGCCTTGGGCGTCACCCCCCGAGAGGAGCAGCTCCTCGTGGGGGCGGGTCTGTCGCGTCTTGCCGCGCGCCTTCGTCGTCTTGGAATTCGTCGAAGCGGTCGCGCGGGGGGTCCGGGTCGGCATGGGGGCGTTGCCTGGGATCTGAGGACGGAAGTTCGGCCGGTTCCGCCAGGCGCGCACAGGAACCGCCCGAATGCGCGTCGTGGAGGCGATCGATTCCATCGCGGAACCGGGCCAGGGAACCGAGAGTCTAGCGGGACCTGCGGAGACGGGAAGTCCCCCGCAGGGAGGAGCTCCCGGCCCGGATGCTGCCTCCTCGGAGCCGACGTCGCGTCGAATCGCTTGGTAGCACAGGCCTCCGAGCCTGTGACCAACTCGGTCCACAGGCCCTGACGTGCTTGCCCGGCGACGGCTCTCGCCGTCGCCGAGAGCCTGTGACGAAATGTCGTCACGGGCTCTCCCGCAGCCGCGGAGCGGCTGCCAAGCAAGCAACTCGGAGGCTGTAGGCTGATTTGGTCACAGCCTCCGAGAGCCTGTGACGAAGTCTCGTCACGGGCTCTCCCGCAGCCGCGGAGCGGCTGCCAAGCAAGCAACTCGGAGGCTGTAGGCTGACTTGGTCACAGCCTCCGAGAGCCTGTGACGAAATCTCGTCACGGGCTCTCCCGCAGCCGCGGAGCGGCTGCCAAGCAAGCAACTCGGAGGCTGTAGGCTGATTTGGTCACAGCCTCTCAATGTTCAC
>JBEAPQ010000033.1:0-32481 GCA_041164325.1 Planctomycetota bacterium
GCCTGCGCGTCGTCCCGAAGCTCGGCCGTGAAGCCGGCCCGGAGCTCGGCCGCCAGCACGCGTAGGATCCGGCCCGCGTCCGGGTGCTCGGCGTGGAAACCGAGCCAACCGCGAAGGGCCCCCTCCAACTCGTCGGCCCCGGTCCCCCCCACGCCGGCACCCGCGGCCACGGCCCCCCGGAGCGCATCGCGCCAGTGGTCGACCACGGCGAAGAACAGCGCCTCCTTCGACCGGAACCGGAAGTAGACCCCCCCCTTCGTGACTCCCGCACGGCGGCCGACCTCCTCCATCCTCGTCCCCGCGAAACCGAACGCCGCGAACCACTCGGTCGCAGCCTCGATCAGGCGGGTTTCCAGCGTGCGGTCGATCGGCCGGGACATGAATTCAAATCACTGCCAGGAAGACGCTTCCAGCATTTGACATACCGATGGGTATGTCAACGGGGCAGATTCTCCGGCTTCTCCGGTGCCGCGCCCTTCCCCCGGCCGCGACGACCTCCTAACATCCCCGCCCTCGTCTGCCGAGGCGGTCCACGATGACCACGAAGACCCAGGGCAAGTTCGGTCGCATCACCCCCGGCGAGAAGCCGGCTTGGCTCAAGGTGCCTGTCCCGCACGGGCCGAACGTGGCCCGCCTGACCGGCCTCCTCCGCAAGCAGGGGCTGCACACGGTCTGCGAGGAGGCTCGGTGCCCGAACATGGGCGAGTGCTGGGCCGGGGGCACCGCGACCTTCATGGTCCTCGGGGACACGTGCACACGCGGCTGTCGCTTCTGCGCGGTCAAGACGCACGCCAAGGGCAATCCGGTCGACGCTGCGGAGCCCGAGAAGGTCGCCGAGGCCTCGGTCTCGATGGGACTCCGCTACGTCGTCCTGACCATGGTGGACCGCGACGACCTCGAAGATGGCGGGGCAGCCCACGTGGCCGCGACGATCGCCGCCATCAAGCGGCGTGACCCCGAGATCCTGGTCGAGGCCCTGACCGGCGACTTCCAGGCGAAGGACGAGCAGATCCAGGCCGTGCTGGACGGTGGACCCGACGTCTTCGCCCACAACGTCGAGACCGTGCTCCGCCTGACCCCGCGGGTCCGGGATGCCAAGTGCAGCTACGTCCGCAGCCTCGCCGTCCTGCGCCGGGCCAAGGAGCTGTCCCCGGGCGTCGTCACCAAGTCGTCGATCATGCTCGGGCTCGGTGAGTCGGAGCGAGAAGTCGACCAGGCGATGGACGACCTCCGCGAGCACGGCGTCGACGTCGTGACGTTCGGCCAGTACCTGCGCCCGACCCTCAAGCATCTGCCGGTCCGCGAGCACATCACGCCCGCCCGGTTCAAGGCCTTCGAGCAGCGCGCGCTGCGGAAGGGCTTCCTCTACGTCGCTTCCGGCCCGCTCGTGCGGTCGTCCTACAAGGCGGCGGAGTTCTACATCGAAGGCATGCTGCGGCGCCGTCGCGCCGGCGAGGACGTCCGATGACGACGACCCAACCCCCTCTCTCGATCCTGCAGAAGGACGGCAAGACCGCGAAGGACAAGGACCCGAACCTTCCGGCGGATCAGCTGCGTCGGCTGTACGAAACGATGGTCGCGGCGCGCATCCTCGATGAACGCGGCCTCGCCCTGCAGCGCCAGGGCCGGATCGGTTTCTACCTGCAGGGGCTCGGCCAAGAGGCGAGCCACGTCGGCAGTGCGTCGGCCCTGGCGGAGAGCGACTGGCTCTTCCCCGCCTATCGCCAGCCCGGAGTCCCGATCCTGCGCGGCGTTCCGTTCGACGACATCGTCAACGAGTGGTACGGCAACGACGGCGACACGTCGAAGGGGCGCCAGATGCCGGTCCACTACAGCTTCCGGCAGGCGAACTTCGTCTCGGTGAGCTCGCCGATCGGCACGCAGATCAGCCAGGCGGCGGGCGCCGGGATGGCCGCGCGCATCCGCGGCGACGACACGGTCTTCATGACCTACTTCGGTGACGGCGGCACGTCGTCGAACGACTTCCACGCTGGCCTGAACTTCGCGGCCGTGTTCAAGGCGCCGGTCGTCTTCGTCTGCGAGAACAACCAGTGGGCCATCTCGGTCCCGGCGACCAACCAGACGAAGAGCGAGTCGATGGCCATCAAGGCCCAGGCCTACGGCATGCCGGGCATCCGCGTCGACGGGAACGACATCCTCGCCGTGCACCGCGTGTGCCGGGAAGCCGTCGAGCGCGCCCGGAAGGGCGAGGGCCCGACCCTCGTCGAGACCGTCACCTACCGGATCGCGTCCCACTCGTCTTCGGACGACGCGTCGCGCTACCGGGATGCCGACGAGTTCGAAGCGTGGAAGCAGCGCGACCCGATCCAGCGCTTCCAGCGCTATCTGCAGCGCAAGAAGCTGTGGACCGAGGCCTACGACGCCGAGGTCCAGGAGCGCTACAAGCAGGAGATCAACGACGCGATCAAGCGCGCCGAGGCCCGCCCGCGGCCCGCGCTCGACTCGCTGTTCGAAGACGTCTACCTGAACCTGACCCCGCAGCTTCGCGCGCAGCGCGAAGAGCTGCTGTCCCTCGAGGGGCCGGAGTCTGCAGAGCTCGGCGAGTTCCCGCTCTGACCGTCTCGAGACCGCCCGTCGGGCCGTTGCCCGCTGGGCAGTGGACTGAACGAATCGGGGCACACGCCCCAACCGACTGACAGACCTGCGCGAGATCTTCCCATGGCGACCATGACCCTGATCGAAGCCGTCACCGACGCCCTGCGCACCGAGATGCGCAACGACGACCGCGTCGTGGTGTTCGGCGAGGACGTCGGCAAGAAAGGCGGCGTGTTCCTGGCCACGCAGGGCATCCAGGACGAGTTCGGCGAGGACCGCTGCTTCGACACCCCGCTCAGCGAGTGCGGCATCATCGGCGCGGCGGTCGGCATGGCCGTCTACGGCATCCGCCCGATCGCCGAGATCCAGTTCCTCGACTTCATCTACCCCGCCTTCGACCAGATCGTCTCGGAAGCCGCGAAGATGCGGTATCGCTCCGGCGGCGAGTACACGTGCCCGCTCGTGATCCGCTCGCCCTACGGCGGTGGCATCCGCGGCGGTCACTACCACAGCCAGTCGAGCGAGGCCTACTTCTGCCACACGCCGGGCCTCAAGGTCGTGATCCCGTCGACCCCGGCCGACGCGAAGGGCCTGCTGATCTCGTCGATCCGTGACGAAGACCCGGTGATGTTCCTCGAGCCCAAGCGGATCTACCGCTCGGTCAAGGGCGAGGTCCCCGAGGGCGAGCACACGGTGCCGCTCGGCAAGGGCCGCGTCGTCCGCGAGGGCAGCGACGTGACGATCGTCGCCTACGGTTCGATGGTCGGCATCTGCGAGCAGGCTGCCGAGAAGGCCGCCGAGCAGGGGCGGAGCGTCGAGATCATCGACCCGCGCTCCCTGGTTCCGCTCGACGAGGAGCTGATCCTCGAGTCGGTCCGGAAGACCGGCCGCTGTGTGGTCGTGTTCGAGGCACCGCGCACGTGCAGCTTCGGGTCCGAGATTACCGCGATCGTCGCCGAGAAGGCGATCGGCCACCTCGAAGGCCCGGTCGTTCGCGTCGGCGGCTTCGACACGCCGTTCCCCTACTCCCTCGAGCACCTCTACATGCCGGACGTCCGGCGGGTGCTCAAGGGCATCGAGAAGACCTTCCAGTGGTGAGCGGAGGCACCTGCCTCCCCACCCAGTCGTACCCCGAGTCACTCCCCGACTTCGCACGGTTCCGCGCCCGGACCGCGCACCATTCCGAACCCGGCGACCCGCTCGCCTCCTCCCCAAGCGCACGAGAAGACCCCGACATGGCACTCAAGGAGTTCAAGCTTCCGGACATCGGTGAAGGCATCGCCGAAGGTGAGATCGTTTCCTGGAAGGTCCAGCCCGGCCAGACGGTCAAGGAAGAGGACGAGTTCGTCGAGGTCATGACCGACAAGGCGACGGTCATGATCACGGCTCCGTGCGACGGCGTCGTCAAGGAGCTCAAGGCGAAGGAAGGCGACATCGTCCCCGTCGAGTCGGTGATCGCGGTCTTCGAACTCGGCGGAGCCGGCGCGGCCGCGCCCGCCCCGGCCGAAGCGGCCCCGGGGCCCGCACCGGCCGCTGCAGCTCCGGCTCCGGCTCCTGCAGCGGCTCCGGCTCCGGCAGCGGCTCCGGCAGCAGCGCCCGCAGCGTTCGCGCAAGCCGAGCCCGGCAAGGTCCTGGCGGCGCCGGCGACCCGCAAGCGCGCCCGCGAACTCGGCATCGACCTCCACGCCGTGACGGGCACGGGCCCGAGCGGCCGCGTGACGAACGACGACCTCGCGGCGTTCTCGGGCGGCGCGGCTCCGGCTGCACAGGTCGCACCGGCGGCAGCGCCCGCAGCCCGCACGGCCGCACCGGCCCCGGCTCCGATCACCATCGCTCCCGCCCCGCAGGGTGCGGTCGAGGAGCGGATCCCGTTCCGCGGACTGCGCCGCAAGATCGCGGAGGCGATGTCGCGCAGCAAGAACACGGCCGCGCACTTCACCTACGTCGACGACATCAACGTCACGAAGCTCGTCGCGCTCCGCAAGGACGCGAAGGCGCTCTACGCGGACGCGGGCGTCAACGTCACGTTCCTCCCGTTCATCATGAAGGCGGTGGTCGAAGCGCATCGCCGCTTCCCGATGATGAACAGCGCGCTCGACGAGTCGACGCAGGAGCTGGTCGTCAAGAAGTACTACAACTTCGGGATCGCGACCGACACCGACCAGGGCCTCGTCGTCCCGGTCGTCAAGAACGTCGAGCAGAAGTCGATCGTCCAGCTCGCCGCCGAGATCCAGCACCTCGCCCAGCTCACGCGCGACGGCAAGGTCGGCATCGAGCACCTGCAGGGCGGCACCTTCACGATCACGAACGCCGGCAACATCGGCGGCCTGTTCGCGACGCCGGTCATCAACTTCCCGGAAGTCGCGATCCTCGGCGTGCACGCGATCAAGAAGACGCCGGTCATCGACGAGTCGGGCGCCATCGTCCCGGGCCACGTGATGTACCTCAGCGTCAGCATCGACCACCGCATCGTCGACGGCGCGACCGGCGCTCGCTGGATGAACGTCATCAAGGACTGCCTCGAGAACCCGCAGCGCCTGCTGCTGGGCTCGATCTGACAGCCTGCGCACGTCCGTCTCGCCGCACGGTGGTCGTCGACTGGCCGTGCGGACGTTGACTCTCGCTGCGAGGCGCTGCGCCACGATGCGGAGCGCATCTCGACAGAAGCCCGCCAGAACCCGCGCCTCGGACGGTCTCCGCATGGCAACCCGCAAGAAGTCCCCGTCGAAGAAAGCCACGGCCAAGCCGGCGACCCCCAGGGCCGCCGGCTCCCGCACGCCGCGCGCGAAGGCCGGGACCGACGCCAAGCCAGCGCCGGCGCAGCGGAAGGCGAAGGCCAAGAAGGCCCCGACGAAAGCCTCGAAGAAGAAGGCGGCGAAGAAGCCGTTGCGCCGTCCGGCCCCCAAGCGGCGCACGCCCGCCGCCGCGGCGCACGCACACGACGCGGGCCACGGCCCGATGTGGACCGTGCTCCGCGAGGACGGATCGATCGCACCGGGGCGCGATCCGAAGCTCCCCGACGCGACGCTGCTCCACCTCTACGAGACCATGGTCCGTGTCCGGGAGTTCGATCGCCGCATGCTGGTCCTCCAGCGGCAGGGGCGCATCGGCTTCTACGGCCCGATCCTCGGCCAGGAAGCCGCGACCGTCGGCTCCGTCGCGGCCCTCGAGGAGCGGGACTGGGTGTTCCCGGCGCTGCGGGAAGGCGCCGCAGCGATCATGCGCGGACTCCCGCTGCACATCGCGATCGCACAACTGATCGGCAACTCCCTCGACCGGTGCAAGGGCCGGCAGATGCCGTGCCACTACACGTTCCGCGAGGGCAACTACCACGCGATGTCGTCGGTCATCGGCACGCAGATCACCCACGCGGTGGGCGCTGCCATGGCGGCGCGCATCCGCGGCGAGGACGCGGTCATCGCTGGCTACCTCGGCGACGGCGCAACGAGCTCGAACGACTTCCACGCCGGAATGAACTTCGCTGCGGTCTACCGCGCGCCGGTCGTGTTGATCTGCCAGAACAACCAGTGGGCGATCTCGGTGCCGATCAGCCAGCAGATGGCTTCGGAGACGATCGCGATCAAGGCCTGTGCCTACGGCATGCCCGCGGTCCGCGTGGACGGCAACGACGTGCTCGCCGTCTATGCCGCGACGCGCGAGGCCGTCGAGCGCGCGCGCCGCGGGGAGGGCCCGACCTTCCTCGAACTCGTGACCTACCGCCGCCTCGGACACTCGTCGTCGGACGACCCGAGTCGCTACCGGGACGAAGCCGAAGTCGCCGTCTGGGAACGCCGTGACCCCGTCGAGCGCTTGCGCCGCCATCTCGACGCGCGGGGACTCTGGAACGCAGACCTCGAGACCGCGCTCCAGGACCGGATCGCAGGAGAGGTCAACGAAGCGATCCGTCAGGCCGAGTCCGGCTCGCCGCCCGAGAGGCAGAGCCTCGTCACCGACGTGTTCGCCGAACTCACTCCCCAGCTCGAGGAACAGCTCCGCGAAGCCCTCGACGAGTGACCTCGCGGCGTTGTCCGAGCCCGATCCACGGCACCCGGACGACCGCTTCCCTCCTACTTCCACGCCAACCCTCCCCCCACCCAACCCCACGAGACCATGACCTACGACGTCCTCGTCCTCGGTGCCGGCCCCGCTGGCTACGTCTGCGCAATCCGCTGCGCCCAGCTCGGCCTGAAGACGGCCGTTGTCGAGAAGCAGCACTACGGCGGCGTCTGCCTGAACGTGGGCTGCATCCCGAGCAAGGCCCTCATCAACGCCGGCAAGACGTTCAAGAAGATCCGCGAAGCCGACGTCATGGGGATCCAGGTCGGCGAGCCCACGCTGGACGTCGCCAAGATGGTGTCCTGGAAGGAAGGCATCGTCGGCAAGCTCACCGGCGGTGTGTCTGGCCTCCTGAAGAACCACAAGGTCGACACGTTCGACGGCACCGCGCGCGTGCTCGGTCGCGACAAGGTCGAAGTGACCGGCAAGGACGGCAAGAAGCAGGTCCTCGCGACCAAGAACGTCGTCGTCGCGGTCGGCTCGACGCCGATCGAGGTCCCCGGCTTCGCGTTCGACGGTGAACACGTCTGGTCGTCGACGGAAGCGCTCGCGCCCAGGTCGATCCCGGCCCGGATGCTCGTCATCGGCGGCGGCTACATCGGCCTCGAGCTCGGCCTCGTCTACCACAACCTCGGCACCGATGTCCGCGTCGTCGAGTTCATGGACCGGGTGCTGCCCGGCATGGAAGGCGAGCTGAGCAAGGAGATGGGGCGGAGCCTCAAGAAGAAGAAGATCCCGGTCCACCTGGGCGCCAAGGCCGTCGGCTACGAGAAGACGAAGGCAGGCCTCAGGGTGAAGGTCGAGATCGGCGGCAAGGTCGAGACGTTCGAGTGCGACGTCATCCTGTCGACCGTCGGCCGACGCCCGAACGGCAAGGGTCTCGGGCTCGAGGAAGCCGGCGTGAAGGTCGACGAGCGCGGCTTCGTCGGCGTCGACGCGCAGCGCCAGACCAACGTGCCGGGCATCTACGCGATCGGCGACTGCGCCGGTCAGCCGATGCTCGCCCACAAGGGCAGCCACGAGGGGCTGATCGCGGCCGCCGCCATCGCCGGGGACAAGGGCGCCGCCTACGATACGGCGTGCATCCCGGCGGTAATCTTCACCGACCCGGAGATCGCCAGCGTCGGCCTGACGGCCGAAGAGGCGAAGGCCCGCGGCTTCGACGTGCGGGAGGGCAAGTTCCCGTTCGCTGCTTCCGGGCGCGCGCTGTCGATCAACGAACCCGAGGGCTGGTGCAAGATCATCGCCGATGCCAAGACCGACAAGATCCTCGGCGTCCACATGATCGGCCCCGAGGTGACCGAGCTGATCGCGGAAGCCGCCCTGGCGATCGAACTCGGCGCGACGGCCGGCGACCTCGCGTCGACGATCCACGCCCACCCGACGCTGCCCGAGGCGATCATGGAAGCCAGCGAGGCCGTCCACAGCATGGCGGTCCACATCTTCCAGACCCCGAAGCGCTGAGACTGCGAGTCGAAACCTCGTCACGCACTCTCCCGCGGCCGCGGAGCGGCCGCCAGGCAAGCACTTCAGAGGCTGTCGACTGATTCGGTCACATCCTCTGACCGGCTGTGAGCCGCGCGCGAGGAATCGCGCGCCGGATGCTCCGGGGCGCCGACTCCCCCGCGCCTTTCGGGTATCCTGCTCGCCCCTCGGCCGGCCACGGAGCCGACTCCCCCGACCGACCAGAACCTGAAGTCCGACCCGTAGAGGATGAGCACCGAATTCTTCGCCTTCGAGGGTGCCGACCCGGCACCCGCCGCGTCCACGATCCCCGCCGCCGCGCCCACCGCCGAAAGCGAGGCCGTGGCCATAGAATCGCCGGAGGCCCCGGGCACCTGGGAAGGCGACATCGCGGGTCTCCAGGCTCGCTTCCCTGGCACCCGGCTCGGCACGCTGTTCTGCGTCCACAAGCTGGAGCAGGACGCGGACCTGAAGCTGCGTGACTTCAAGGCCGAGGCGGAGCTCCGGGGCGTCGCGCTGAGCGGGCGGAGCTACCACGGCGCCCGCGTCCTGCTCGGGTTCGAGACGCCGAAGCCCCGCCGCGCGCGTGCCGCCGAACCCGAGGCCGGGTTGGACGCCATGCTCGACGAATCGGAGGACGCGTTCGAGGAACCGGCGATCGACCTCCCGACCGCCGCCATAGCGGCCACGGTTGGGACCGACCTGGAGTCGGCGCTGCGTACTGCGATCGACGTGGCCGCGACCCAGCGCACCGAGCGCATGCGCGACGCGATCCGCCGCGCGATCGCCGTCCTCGAGGAAGCCCTCGAGGACTGACCCGCCGCTCGCCGCTCCCGTCAGATCAGAATCGCGTCTCGAACGTGACGACGAAGTTGCGGCCCGGCATGTTCGTGCCGGAGCCGTGCACGCGGTAGTCGACGTCGGTCACGTTCTCGAGCCGCACGTTGAGGACCGACTCGTCCTCGAAGCGGTATCCGAGACCGAGGTCCCAGACCGCGTAGCCGGGGGTTCCCCCCGGCGGGATGCGCTGGGTATCCCGCAGGTCCGAGCCGGACAGCTTGTCGGCATCGTCGGCGTAGCGCACCAGGGTCTCGCCCCAGAACCGCCCGGTCTCCGGGTCCTCGTAGCGGACGCCGCCCAGGGCGGTCAGCGGCATCAGTCGGGTCATGTAGGCATCTTCCAGCGTGCCGCCGAGAAGCTCGTAGTTCGCGACCCGTCCCTCCATGTAGGTCGCATTGCCGAACAGCACCGTGCCGGGCAGGAGGCGGTAGGAACCCGCCAGCTCGATGCCCCAGATGCGGCCGTCGCCCGCGTTGGTCTTGGTCACTTCCTGATCGCCGCTCGGGTCCACGTTGCCCGTGGGGGTCCGGACGATTTGGTCCCGGATCTCGGTCCAGAAGTAGGCCGCCTCCCACGAGACGTCGGGCGCACGCCCCTTGAGGCCCGTCTCGTAGGTGACGTAGTTCTCCGAGTCCAGGCCCGGGGCCGGGACCTCGAACTCGTTGCTCCGCGCCGTGTCGAAGCGGGTCAGGTCGGAGAGGTTGGGAGCACGGAAACCCTGGCTGACCCCCGCGTAGGCTGCCACGGCCTCCGGCGCGAGCTCGTAGCGGACGCGGGCGCTGAACACGACGTCGTCCCAGCTGTCTTCGAGCTCGATCGCATCCGACGAAGCGGGATCCTGGACCCGGTTCGCGTTGGCTGCCGCGTAGTTGAAGCGCCCTCCGCCGACGACGGTCAGACGGTCGGACACGCGGTATTCGTCCTGCACGTAGACCGCAGCCAGGTCGTAGGTCGCGTCATCACCGACCGGTCCCTGGATCGGATTGCCCGAGGAGAACGAGTCGACTTCGTCGTGGTACCACTCGGCACCGTAGCTGAGGCGCCCCAGCGAAGTGACCGACTCGAACTGCACCCAAGCTCCGTAGGTGTCGACCGAGAAGCCAGACTCGTCGAGCCCGCGGCCCGAGCGCTCCCGCTGCCGCGTCTCCGATTGGCTGTGGAGCGACAGACTCGCGTGCACGGCGTCGAACACACCGTCGAGCTGCTCCGCGTGGAACTGTCCGTAGGTCAGCACGCGCTTCTGGTCGAACTCGTGGAGCAGGTCGCTGCCAACCGTCGTGCCGCGGAAGCTCTGCGCGAAGATCGTGCGATGCGTCCGCGGCGCGTCGTATTGGCGGACCTGCTGGTGCGCGAAGACGAGGCGCGTTCGGTCGTCGAGGCGATGCACGAGCTTCAGGTCGAGCGATGCGTCGTCGAACGCCGTGTAGGGCAGCTCCCCGGTGTCCGCGCCGCCGTGCACGTTGCCGAAGTACTTCCGGCCTCCCGAGATCAAGAGGGCCGTGTGCGAGCCATCGTCGTGGGCCATCCCGAACGAGAGTTCACCGCGCCCCCAGACGGATTCGTCTGCGGTCGCGAAGCGCGTGAGCACACCGCCCCCCGCTTGGACGCCCGGCCCGGTCGTCCATGGATCCTTGGTCATGACCTGGACGGTGCCACCGATCGCGTCCGAGCCGTAGAGGACCGAGCTCGGCCCCTTCACGATCTCGAGCCGATCGATGCCGAGCGGATCGATCGTCGACCAGTATTGGTTGGGGCCGGACCGGAACACGCTGTTGTTGAGCCGGACGCCGTCGATCAGCAGCAGGTTCTGGTAGCCGGTGAACCCGCGGATGTAGGGCGAACCCTGGCTCACCGAGGTCTCCTGGACCATGACGCCGGGGACATCCCGCAGCGCCTGCGGGACCGAGCGGTACGACCGCTGGAACAGGTCGTCCGCCAGGAGGACGTCCGTCGCGAACGGCGCGTCGAACTCGGTCTGCGGGGCACGCGAAGCCGTCACGACGATCCTGTCGGAGGGGGCGGGTGGCCGGGGATCTTGCTCGCGCTTCAGGCCGCTCGGGAGGACAGGCTCCGTGGACTCCGGGCTCGGAGGCGGAGCCTCGCCCGACACGCCTGGTGCCGACTGGCTCCACGCGGTCGCGGAGAGGACGGGGATCAGGAAAGCACGAACGAGAGCGCTGCGATGCATCGACGGTTCGGGGAGAGATTGCCGGAAAGTGGCGCGACCAACGGGACCGGTCCAGGAGCGGTTCACCTGAATCGCCGGTGTGCAGAGCTCGATCCAGGTGCCGTCGATTTGCCGCCTCGCATCTGCTGCCTGACCGATCTCGAAGCCATCGACGCCGCGAGTCCGATCGCGGCACCAGACCTATGGTCACCAGCTCGACAGCCGACCGCCACGTTGCCAAGGCGCGCAAGATTTGCTCGAATGCGCCGGCTCCGCGTCGCAAGTCGATGGAAGAACCAAGCATCCTCCACCAGATCGCCGCGGGCGAGGCGACGGCCATGCAGGCCCTCCTCGATCGCTACAGCGGTCTCGTGTGGAGCCTCGCGCGACGCCACTCGCCGACGGTGCACGACGCCGAAGACGTGGTCCAAGAGATCTTCCTCGACATCTGGAAGTCGGCGGCCCGCTTCGATCCATCGGTCGCTGCCGAGCAGACTTTCGTCGCGATGATCGCGCGGCGCCGCCTGATCGACAGGACGCGCCGCATCCGCCGTCACCCCAAGCCGGACGCGCTGCCCGAGGCGGAGATCATCGCCGCCGACCGCGAGCCGGATCGCGTCGAGATCGCGGACGAGGCACAGCGCGTGTCGTCGGTCCTGCGCACGCTGCGTCCCGAGCAGCAGAAGGTCCTCGAGCTGTCGCTCGTGCACGGCCGGTCGCACAGCCAGATCAGTGAACAGACCGGCATGCCGCTGGGCACCGTCAAGAGCCTCGCACGACGCGGCCTGATGAAGGTTCGCCGTGCTCTGGGAGTGGACCCACTCGGCTCCGGTGCTGAACTCGCTCCGGAGGATGACGGCGCGGGAGGGGAGCGATGACCGCGGTCCCGCCACGTCTCGAGGAGCTGCTCGCCGACCGGGTCCTGTGGGGCCTGGACGAGGACGAGAGCCGCGAGCTCGAAGCCTTCGGAGCGCAGGCCGAGCGAGAGCTCCAGGCCTACGAATTGGCGAGCGCCGAAGTCATCAGCGCATTCCTGCCCGCACAGACGGAAGACGTGCCTCCGCACGTCCTCGCACGCCTGCGCTCCAGCGCCGCGGACTACATCGCGCACAGCCGAGGGGACGGCGCCGCGCGCGGCGGTGCCGCGCGCAGCGGCACCTACCGACCCGCGGCAAGCCGTGGATCCACGCCGGGCGCACGCACCGAGAGCCCGGCCCCAGCCAGCCCGATCCTGATGTGGAGCGGGTGGCTGGCAGCGGCCGCACTTCTGATCGCGTGGATGTTCGGGGTCCGCAGCCCGGAGCCCGCGCCGATCACCGAACAGCTTGCGATGCTCCAGCGGTCCGCGGGCGTGCAGCGCCTGGACTGGCAGTCGGGTCCCGAGGGCGAGGTCGTCTGGTCGGCTGCCGAGCAGCGTGGCTTCCTGGTCCTGAAGGGTCTCCCCGCCAACGATCCGACCGAAGCCCAATACCAGCTCTGGATCTTCGACCGAACGCGCAGCGAGTCGCATCCCATCGACGGCGGTGTCTTCGATGTGACGGGCGACGGCAGAGCCGTCATCGCCATCGATGCGAAGCTGCCGGTGCGTGATGCGTTTGGCTTCGCGATCACCCGAGAGGTCCCGGGAGGCGTCGTGGTGTCCGCCCGCGGCGCCGACGGAACGGGAACGATCGTGGCGTCCGCGGGTCTTTGACCCGCCCGGGACCGCACCGGGTCCCGGATCGCGCGAAGGCTGTGACCAAGTCAGCCTAGAGCCTCCGAGTTGCTTGGCTTGCAGCCGCTCCGCCGCCGCGGGAGAGTGCGTGACGAGAATTTGTCACTCACTCCCGGTGGTCGCAGCGCCGCTCTGTGCGCGGGCCGGGATCGGTCTTCGACCCCCGGCAGCCAACCACCATGTCGGTGGCTCGGCGGTTGGCGACCCAGCTGCGGACAGCGGCTGGGGGCGACCGGGCTCCAGGCACCCGGATCGCGCGGTGCGGCCCCGGGCGGGCGATCGCGGTTCACCGAGAGGGCCATCCCGACCTCGGCCCTTCCCCCACGAGTTCAGGAAGTCGATCCGTCGGGCGAACTCGCGCCCCGACCCGGTTGCTCCCACTGGTACTCGGGCTCGCCCAGGGCCTTGGCAGCCCAGCGCGAGAGCACGAACAGCAGGTCCGAGAGACGGTTGAGGTAGATCAGGCAGCCGTCACCGACCTCCGGCTCCAGCTCCATCAAGGCCACGAGGCGACGCTCGGAGCGGCGGCAAACGGTGCGGGCCTGGTGCAGGAAGGCACCGACAGGACCACCGCCGGGAATCACGAACTCCTCCAGCGGCGGCAGATCGCCGTTGAGCTGGTCGCACCAGCCCTCGAGACGAGCGACATCGTCCGCGCCCACGCGGTACATCCCCTCCCACCGGTCGGCAGGCTGGGTCGCGAGGTCCGCGCCGACGCTGAACAGGTCGTTCTGCACCGCCTTGAGGATCCGGCTGACTTCGGAGACAGCTGCGGCCGGGCCGGTGCTCTGCTCGCAGAAGGTCCGCGCGACGCCGAGCACCGCGTTGAGCTCGTCGACCGTGCCGTAGGCCTCGATCCGCGGAGCGTTCTTGGCGAGTTCCTGTCCGCCGACGAGTCGGGTCGAGCCCTTGTCGCCGGTCCGGGTGTAGACCCTGGTGATGCGCATGGTGTGGGTGCCTAGATCGAAGCGTGCGCGGGAGCGGATGCTCGAACCTGGGGGGATTCCTGGTGCGAGCAGCCCATGCCGGACTCAGTCGGAACCCATGTACGGGTAGCGGTACTCGGTCGGCGGCACGAACGTCTCCTTGATCGTCCGCACCGAGGTCCAGCGCATCAGGTTCAGCTTCGAGCCCGCCTTGTCGTTGGTTCCCGACGCGCGGCCGCCGCCGAACGGCTGCTGCCCGACGACAGCGCCCGTCGGCTTGTCGTTGATGTAGAAGTTGCCGGCCGTGTTCCTGAGCGCGTCCGCGATCCGGACGATCGCCTGACGGTCCTGGGCGAAGACCGCACCGGTCAGCGCGTAGGTCGAGGCCGTATCGCAGGACCGGAGCGCGTCGTCGATGCGCTCGTCCTCGTAGACGAAGATCGTCAGCACGGGACCGAAGATCTCCTCGACCATCGTCTTGAAGGAGGGGTTGGTCGTCACGACCACCGTCGGACGGATGAAGTAGCCCTCCGCGTCGTCGTACTCGCCGCCGACGAGGATCTCGGCGTCCGGCGACGCCTTCGCGTGCTCGATGTAGCCGGTGATGTCGCGGAACGCACCCTTGTCGATCACAGCGCCCATGAAGTTCCCGAACTCGGTGGGGTCCCCCATCTCGATCGAGCTGACGAGGCTGACCAGGCGATCCTTGACCATCGCCCACAGGCTCTTCGGGATGTAGGCGCGGCTCGCCGCCGAGCACTTCTGGCCCTGGTACTCGAACGCCCCGCGGACGAGCGCCACGCAGAGCGCGTCGACATCGGCACTCGGGTGCGCGAACACGAAGTCCTTGCCGCCGGTCTCGCCGACGATGCGGGGGTAGCTGCGGTAGCTCTTGATGTTGGCGCCGATCGTCGCCCACATGTCCTGGAAGACGGCGGTCGACCCGGTGAAGTGCACGCCCGCGAAGTCGGGGTGCGCGAGCACCGGATCACCGACCTCGGCGCCGGATCCCGGCACGAAGTTGATCACGCCCGGCGGCAGACCGGCCTCCTCGAGGAGCTTCATGATCCACCACGCCGAGTAGACGGCCGACGAAGCCGGCTTCCAGATCGCCGTGTTGCCCATCAGCGCCGGCGCGGTCGGCAGGTTGCCGGCGATCGACGTGAAGTTGAACGGCGTGACGGCGAACACGAAGCCCTCGAGCGGGCGCTGTTCGACGCGGTTCCAGCAGCCGGGCGAGCTCAGGGGCTGCTCGGTGTAGAGCTCCTGCATGAACTCGGCGTTGAACCGGAAGAAGTCGATCAGCTCGCACGCGGCGTCGATCTCGGCCTGGTGTGCTGTCTTGCTCTGGCCGAGGACGGTCGCGGCGTTCAGCACCTGACGCCAAGGCCCGGCGAGCAGGTCGGCGGCCTTCAGGAAGATCGACGCGCGGTGTTCCCAGCTCATCGACGCCCACTCGGCGCTCGCGGCCTTGCAGGCGTCCGCGGCGGCGGCGACCTCCGCTGCGCCCGCCTTGTGCCACGTCGCGAGGACGTGCCCATGGCGGTGGGGCATCACCGAAGAGGCGGTGCGGCCGGTCCGGATCTCCTTGCCGCCGATGATCAGCGGGATCTCGATCTGCTCCCCGGCGAAGGCCCCGCACTGGGTGCGGAGATCGGCGCGCTCGGGGGTTCCGGGGGCGTAGCTGAGGACGGGCTCGTTGGTAGCCGTCGGGACGCGGTAGCGGGCGTTGGACATCGGCGATCGGCGGTCTCGGGAACGGGTGACCGGGGCCTCTTCGTGTCCCGGCCGGACCCGGCACCATAGCCCGCGGGCCCCGACGGAACACGGGACGGACCGATTCTCCGTGCCGGTGAAGGTGATCCCCTCCGAGGGCATCGACCCCGGGCTTCGCTGCGAAGAGGGGTTGGTCCAGAATGTCTGGCCCTGCGCGCCGCGCACGGTCGCCCCCACCCCCCGACAAGACCCTTCCTCACTCGCATGTCGACCAAGCAACTGCTCCTCGCCCTGACTCTTCCCGCCCTCCTCCTCCTGCCGAGCTGCGGTGGAGACGGTGCCAAGGAAGCAGCCCCCGTCTCCCTCGACGTCCAGGCGACCGACACCCAAGGCGTCAAGGACGCGAAGACCGCGTGGAAGACCCTGTGCACGACCTGCCACGGTGCGAACGGCCTCGGTGATGGTGCCGCCGCGGCGGCCTTCCCGGTCAAGCCGCGCTCCTTCGGCGACAAGACCTGGCAGGCCAGCGTCGACGACGCCCACATCAAGAAGATCATCGTCGAAGGCGGCGCCGCCGTCGGGAAGAGCGCGCTGATGACCGGCGCCCCCCACCTCAAGGGCAACGACGAGGCGCTGGACTACCTGGTCCGCATCGTCCGCTCGTTCGGCAACTGACGAGTCCGCGCGCGGGATCGCAGATCCCGCTGACCCGGCCTCCCGGTGACGCCAGCCCCGCCCCAACCGCCCGTGACGCACGGCTTCCACTTCGGCTACTTCGCGGTCGGGCTCGTGTTCTTCGGGCGCGCGCTCCTCGCGTGCGCCGGGCTCCGGCGGGTCCCCTACCTGCCCGAGGACGCGTCGGCCGGAGCCGAGCCCACGGGCGTCACGGTCCTCGTGGCCACGCGGGGCGACGCGATGAAAGTGTGCCTCGCCGACCTCGAGCGCCAGCGTGGGGTCGACCTCGACATCCGCGTCGTCGGCGAGGACGACGTGCCCCCGCCTGCGCACGCCGTGCCCATGCCGCGTGACCGCGGCGTGCCGTGGACCGTGGGCTACCGGCACGCGCTCGACGCGTCGGCCGTCCGGTCGGAGTGGGTCCTGCTCCTCGACGCACCGCTTCGACTGCCCCACGCCGAAGCCATCCTGCGTGCGATCCGTCACGCCGAACGCGAGCGCGCGGCCCTGGTCTGGCTCGTGCCGCGCGTCCGCACGGCAGCCTGGGCCAGCCCGGCCCGCTTGACGTCGCTGGCCGACGCGATGCCCGCCATGGCGGCGACCAACACCGACCGGCCCGGGCTGCCGCTGCCGGGTCTGCCCGGCCTGGTGCGCCGGGGCCCGCTGCAGCGGGCGCTCCGCGAAGCCGGCGTGGCCCTGGACCCCAACTTCGAAGGCCGCCTGACTGCCTTCGTCGAGGCCGAACACGCACGCGCACGCTACGTGCTGGCGGCCGACGAACTGGACGCGGGCCACCTCGGCGGGCCGCGGCTCCGGGAGTCGATCGAACGCCTGCTCGCCACCGTCGAGTTCCGCATGCCGGTCCTGCTCGCGGGACTCGCCGCCTACGCACTGCTGTGGACGACAGCGCTCGTCGGTGCGTTCTCCGACGAGGTCTGGGGGCTATTCGCGGCAGCCGGGCTCGCGACGCTCGCAGTCCCGGCCTGGCTCGTGGCGTCCTCGACGCGGACATCACCGTTCGCCGCGCTGCTCGCCCCGCTCTGGCTCCCGGTCGAGGCCTCCTACACCGTGTTCGTCGCTCTGATCGTCGCCCGCCGGAAAGCCGTCCGCTGGCGTGGTCGAGACATCCAGCTGTCGGACTTCGGCGCCGACGACAGCGCGCCGGACGACCGTGGACCGGCGCGCTGACCGCCGACCCTTCAGGCCCAGCCGATCGAGGCGCTAGACTCGGCCGCCATGGTTCGACGTCGATGGAGCGCAGCCCTGGCGTGGATCGTCATGGCGAGTCCCACGCTCTCTGCCCAGGGCGAGACCCACTGGGCGTACGAGGCGCCCCGCCCTGCCGACGTGCCGGCGGTCGTCGACCGATCCTGGACGCGCAACGAGATCGACGCGTTCCTGCTCGCGCGGATGGAGCGTGACGGCCGAAGCCCGTCGGCGGAGGCCGATGCACGCACGCTGGTCCGCCGACTCGCGTTCGATCTGACGGGCCTTCCTGCGCGCAGCGAACAGGTCGAAGCCGTTGCTGCCGATCCCACGGGCGCAGCCTTCGAGGCCCTCATCGACGAGCTGCTCGCCTCCCCGGCGTTCGCCGAGCGGATGGCGATGCACTGGCTCGACCTCGTGCGCTTCGCAGACACGACGGGCGTCCACGCCGACAACCCGTGGGACGTCTACCCCTACCGCGACTGGGTGATCCGCGCGTTCCGCGACAACATGCCGTTCGACCGGTTCACGCGTGAGCAGATCGCCGGCGACCTGCTCACGGACGCCGACACGTCGCAGAAGGTCGCCGCCGCCTACAACCGGCTGAACCTGATCACGCGGGAAGGCGGCTCCCAGCCGAAGGAGTTCCTCGCGCGCTACACGGCTGACCGGGTCCGCAACCTGTCGACGGTCTGGCTCGCGTCGACGGTCGGCTGCGCCGAGTGCCACGACCACAAGTTCGACCCGATCCCCACGCGCGACTTCTATCGGCTCGGCGCGTTCTTCGCGGACATCGAGCAGGTCGGCGTGTATTCGCAGGGTGCGCCCAAGGACCGCTACTTCGGTCCCTACGTGCAGGTGCCGAGCCCCGCGCAGGAGCGCGCGCTTGATGCGCTCGCCGCGCGCACGCTTGCGGTCCAGACCCTGCTGGACACGCAGACCGAGGCCCTCGATGCCGCGCAGGCGGACTGGGAACGCGCAACGCGGGCCGACATGCCGCTGCCGCCTCGATTCGGTGCGTGGCACGCAGCCGGGCCGTTCACCGGCAAGAGCCTCACCGACGCGCACCGGACGGCGTTCGGCCCCGAGAACGGCGTCGATCTGGACGCACAGCGGGATGGCGTCCCGCTCTGGGCCGCACGTCCGGAGTGGACCGACGGCCAGGCGCACAACCTGACCGGCGGCAATTCGGCGTGGTACCTGTTCCGCACGATCGAGGTGCTTCGCTCCCAGCGCGTGACGCTCCACTTCGGCAGCGACGACGCGATCCGCGTCTGGGTCGACGGGAAGCTCGCTCTCGACCGGGAAGTCACGCGCGGCGTGGCTCCGGACCAAGAAAGGGTCGATCTGACGCTCGAACCCGGCGTACACCAGCTGCTCACCAAGATCAGCAACGGCGCCGGCGGCTTCGCGTTCTTCTTCCGCAGCGAGGCAGACCACGTCCCCGAGGACATCCTCGATCGGTTGGTGATCCCGGCGGCCGCACGGAGTCCGGACGACGCCCGCGCGGTCTCCGCATGGTTCCGCGCGCACACGCCCCTCCTGGACGCAGCCCGCGCCGAGCGCGCCGCCCTCGAGGCCGAGCAGAAGGCGCTCGAGGACGAGGTGGCTGTCTGCATGGCCACGGTGTCGACCGTGCCGATGACGACCCGCGTGCTGCGCCGCGGCGACTGGATGGATGACTCGGGAGAGGTCGTCGAGCCCGGCGTGCCCGCGGCCTTCGGGGCGTTCCGCGTCGAAGGCCGGCGCCCGACGCGCCTCGATCTCGCCGACTGGCTCGTCGATCCGGACCACCCGCTGGTCGCGCGCGTGTTCGTCAACCGCGTCTGGCGGCTGTTCTACGGGCGTGGAATCGTCGCCACGCTCGACGACTTCGGCACCCAGGGCGAGCCGCCCACGCATCCAGCGCTCCTCGACTGGCTCGCGCGCCGCTTCGTCGACTCGGGATGGGACATCCGGGAGCTCGTCCGGCTGCTGGTCTCGAGCGCGGCCTACCGTCAGGTCTCCGACTGCGGTCCGGAAGCGGCCCGCCAGGACCCCTACAACGCGTGGTTCTCCCGCCAGGCGCGCTTCCGGCACGACGCCGAGGTCGTCCGCGACCAGGCGCTGGCGCTGGGTGGGCTTCTCGCACCCACGATGTTCGGCCGGAGCGTCCGGCCCTACCAGCCGGCTGGCTTCTACCAGCACCTGAACTTCCCGAGACGGCGCTACGAACAGGATGCAGGAGAGTCGCTCTGGCGACGGAGCCTCTACACGCACTGGCAGCGCCAGTACCTGCACCCAGCGCTCGCGGCGTTCGATGCACCCTCGCGCGAGGAATGCACGGTGCAGCGCCCGCGTTCCAACACCCCGCTCCAAGCGCTGGTCCTGCTCAACGATCCGATCTTCGTCGAGGCGGCACGCGCGCTCGGCACGCGCACCCTCCGCGAGGGCGGCGACAGCGACGACGACCGCGTGACCTTCTTGTTCCGCACGGTCCTCGCGCGCACGCCCTCGGGCGCGGAGCGCGCTGTGCTCGCGGACCACGTCGAACGACTGCGCGCGCAGTACCACGGCGATTCCGACGCCGCCCGAGCCCTGCTCGAGGTCGGAGAGTCGCCGCTCCCGGAGGACATCGATCTCGCCGAGCTCGCCGCGTGGACCGGTGCGGGCCGCGTCATGCTGAGCCTGCACGAGACCCTGACGCGTTCGTGAGCACCCCGGAGATCGACATGCACCCCGACTCGAACCAGACCCGCCGCACGTTCCTCTCCCAGGGCATCGGAGCGATCGCTGCGGGCCAGCTGCTCGGCGCATCGGGCAACACGCTGCAGGACCCGGGCAGGGCGCCCACCGGACGCCGCCACGTGGGACGCGCGAAGCGCGTGATCCACCTCTACATGGCGGGTGGTCCCTCTCACCTCGAGACGCTCGACGAGAAGCCGGCACTCGCCGCGCTCGACGGACAGCCGATGCCCCCGTCGTTCACCGACGGGCAGCCGATCGCCCAACTGCAGGGCCAGCGCCTCGTCTGCCTCGGTCCCCGCTACCCGTTCGCGTCGTTCGGCGAGAGTGGACAGAGGATCTGCGCACGCTTCCCGCACATCGGTTCGATCGCCGACGAGATCGCGATCATCCGCTCGATGCAGACGGACCAGATCAACCACGATCCGGCCCACACGCTGTTCAACACCGGCAACACGAATCCGGGCCGCCCGTCGATGGGTTCGTGGATCAACTACGGCATCGGCAGCGAGTGCGACGACCTGCCCGGCTTCGTCGTGCTGACCTCCGTGGGCAAGGGTGGACAAGCCCAGCCGATCGCCGCACGTCAGTGGAGCGCCGGCTTCCTGCCGTCCCGGTTCCAGGGCGTCGAGTTCCGCAGCAAGGGTGACCCGGTCCTCTACGTCCAGAACCCACCCGGCGTCACCCGCCAGCAGCAGCGTGAGACCGTCGACACGATCGGACGGCTGAACGCACTGCACGACGACGTCGTCGCGGACCCGGAGATCGCGACCCGGATCGCACAGTTCGAGATGGCGTTCCGCATGCAGGCATCGGTGCCGGAGCTGGCCGACCTCGGGAACGAGCCGCGCGAGGTCCTCGACCTCTACGGCGTCGAGGGCCAGGACGGCTCGTTCGCATCCAACTGCCTGCTGGCGCGCCGCCTCGCCGAACGAGGCGTCCGGTTCATCCAGGTCTACCACCGGGCCTGGGACCACCACGGAGGCATCGAGCGTGCGATCGGGATCACCGCCGACGAAGTCGATCGCGCGACGGCGGCGCTGATCCTCGACCTCAAGCGCCGCGGCATGCTCGACGACACGCTCGTGCTCTGGGGCGGCGAGTTCGGACGGACCCCGATGGGCCAGGGCAACGGCCGCGACCACCACATCCGCGGCTTCTCCTACTTCATGGCCGGCGGCGGTGTCCGGGGCGGCGTGAGTCACGGTGCAACCGACGAGCTCGGCTACAGCGCGGTCGAGGACGTCGTCCACGTGCGGGACCTGCATGCGACGGTCCTCCACCTGCTCGGCATCGACCACGACCGGCTGAGCCAGCGGTTCCAGGGCCTCGACGTCCGGCTGACCGGGGTCGAGCACGCCGAACCGATCTGGCCGATCCTGGCGTGACGCGAATCACTCCGTAACGCAGAAGCCGCCCCACCTCATCGGCAGGACGGCTCTGGTGCGTGCGGGTCGAAGCGCGTGACGAAGTTCCTTCACGCATCCTCCGGCTGCCGCGGAGCGGCTGCCGAGGAAGCACTTCTGGGCCTGCAGACCGATTCGGTCACAGGCAGCGAACCCACGTCGCGTGACGCGCGGCCGAGGGGCCGCGCATTCGGATCACTTCTTGTCTTCGGCGGTCTGGACCGCGACCGGCACCATGACGTGCTGGCTGCCGAAGTGCAGGTGGATGTTGCAGGAGGTGACGTCCTCACCGGCCATCAGCGAGATCGTCAGGCGCTGGGCGTTGGACGGTGCTTCCTTGAGCATCAGCGGCCACTGGATCAGCTGGACATCGCCTTCGCTGTCCTTGTGCGACAGCGTCAGCAGCCAACGGCCGGTCTCGTGGAGCAGGAAGTGCAGGCCGTAGCTGCCGGCTTCCAGGGTCTTGCCACCTGCGGTCAGGCTGCCTGCGAGGGTCACCGTGCCAACGGGGTTCGCCTTGGCGTTCTCGTTGACCATGTTGCGGAAACGCTCGTTCTTCACGTTCTCCATGAACTTGCCGTCGGCGAAGTTCAGGGCCGTGTAGCTGACGGCGAGCGAGGTGCCGTTGTGGAACGCGATCGACTGCGACACCTTGGGGGCGTTGCGGTTCGCGCTGCCCATCTGCTGGGCGGCGACCGGCAGGGCGAAGGCGGCGATCAGGGCGAGGCTCAGGCTAGCGATCTTCATCTTGTGGACTCCGGAAGGGAGATGTGGGATTCGGTCCGGCGGGCCGCCGCAGGAGAGCGGACAGGTCTTGGGCCCCCGGACCCGGATGCGGAAGGCGGGTAGGTTAGGACCTCCCCCGCGCGACGGGAACCCGATTCGCTCATCCCGCCCGGAGGATCCACCGCAGGCGGAAATCCTCGATGCCGCCGGATAAAAGTGCGCCTGCCGGGCTCCGTCCAGCCCAGCAGGCGCGTCCCTCTCTGCGGGACGACCGCGGCCCGGATCGGGCCACGGTCAGGCGAGGACAATCGCCTGTCCAGATCAGGACCGTGCCAAGATCCGATCAGGGTTCGCCGCGCCCACGCACAACGCAGCCTCCCCCCCAGCCCCGCAGGCGGCGTATCCTCCTCGCATGCTCTGAACCCTGAACTCGCCCCGGAGGATCGCGGTCGTGGTCCTCGCCGCCGTCGTCGGAAAGCTCGTCGGGGACTGGATGGAGTTCCGGGACGGGCTCGTGTTCGGGATCATCGCGGGCCTCTTGATCGCCCCGCTCGTCCCACAGAAGTCGGCCGCATGCCCGCTTCCGCGTCAGACTCCCGGCCGCGCGCCCTGACCTGCGCCCGACCGATGGGATTCCCGTCCGCCGAACAGCTCCGGATCCGGCCCGCCGAGGACACCGACTCGCCGGGCATCGTCGCGCTCGTCGGCCTGTGCTTCGCGGAGTATCCCGGCTGCGTGCTGGACGTCGACCGCGAGGAGCCCGGTCTCCTGACGCCCACCACGTCGTTCGCGCGATTCTGGGTGCTCGCCGCCGAGAACGACCGCATCTTCGGCTGCATTGCTTGCACCGAGCACGACGTCGAGGGGCACCCGGGCGTCGAGCTGAAGAAGTGCTACCTGCACCCGGCCTACCGGGGCCGGGGGCTCGCATCCCGGCTGGTCGCACTCGTCGAGCAGCACGCGTGGGCCGCCGACCGCCCGAGGGTCGAGCTGTGGAGCGATACGCGCTTCGAACAGGCGCACGCGGTCTACGCACATCTCGGATACCGGCGCACCGGCGCCGAACGTGACCTGCAGGACCTGTCTGCGACCCGGGAGTTCCACTTCCTCAAGGAGCTGATGCCGTGACGACCGAGAGCCTGTGCGTCGCGGTCACGGGTGGCACCGGCATGCTCGGCGGTGCCGTCCTGGACGAGCTGCTCGCACGTGGGCACACGGTCCGCGCGCTCGTCCGCCCGCGTACGGGCAGGGTCCCGAATCCGCGGGAGGGAATCACCTGGATCGAGGGCGCACTGGACGACGCGGCGAGCCTCGACGCGCTCGTGCGGTCCGCCGATGCGATCTGCCACCTGGCATTCTCAGCGTTCGAGGAGCCGCCACCGGTCGGACGTTCGATCGCCGAGCACTTCGTGCAGACCAACGTCGTCGGCACGCTGCGCCTGATCGAGCGGACGCCCGCGACGCGGCTCGGCCAGATGCTCTTCGCATCGACTCTCGCCGTCTTCGGCGAGAACCCCCACCTCCTGCCGGGCGCTGACCGTCTCCCGCTCGACGAGGACTTCCCGGTCTGGCCCGCGGAGTTCTACGGGGGCCACAAGGCAGCGCTCGAGAAACTGGTCCTCTCCGCTGCCGGCGCGCCGGGCATGAACGCCAGCGCTTGGCGGATCGGCTGCGTGCTCGGCCACTACCCCGACCGCGGTCGCGATCCGCTCGCACCGATCGTCGACGACGCGCAGGAACACGGAGAGATCCGCACGCGGAAGGGCGCCTACGTCGTGGCCGCACGGGACGTCGCGCGCTGCATGGCCGACGCACTCGGTGACGCGACAGTCCGCGGCGGCATCTACCACGTGTTCGATCGCTGGCTCGACTTCACGACACTCGACGGCCTGCTGTCGGAGATCCTCGACCGACCGATCGGACGCGCCACCGAGGCCGCTCCGCCGCCCTGCCCTCCGCTCTCGAACGCCCGCCTCCGTGCACGGGGAGTGCAGTTCGGCACCGAGACCGAGCTCCCGGCGCTGCTCCGCAGACTCCTCGCGGCCGACGACGCCTGACCGGACGGCTGCTGACCCGCACGGCTACAGGTCGGCGCGGCGCAGCCGGTAGGCGTGGACGGTCGCATCGACGGCCGCGACCTGGACCGGGTCCCGCCACCACGTGTCGGTCGTCGCCACGAGCCGTCCGCGGAGCGGCGCGCTCTGCTCGGACGCGAGCCAGGCGGTCAGCTCCGCGACCTGATCCGCACGGACGTCACCGGTCCCGACCGGCCCGGGCTCGACCGCGTTGATGCGGATGCCGGTCTCCCAGAGTTCGGCTGTCAGCTGGTCGGTCAACCGGCAGATCGCGGCCTTCGCGCATGCGTAGGCCAGAAGCGGCGTGCCGAGGACGGGCCAGAAGGCACCCCCGCCGGCGCAGCACACGATCGTGCCCCGGTTGCGTTCCCGCATCGACGGCAGCACGGCGCGGGCGAGGTGGAACGTGCCGTGCAGGTTGACCCGGATCACGGCGTCGAAAGCTGCCGGTTCCAGTGCATCGGCCGGCACCCGTGGGGCACCCCCGCCGGCGAACGCAATCGCGGCGTCCACCGGACCGGCCCAGTCTTCCGCGGCACACACCAGAGCCGCAACCTGCTCGGGGTCCGTGACGTCGGTCGGCACCGCGCGGGCCAGACCTCCCTGCGCGCGGATGCCCGCCGCCACCTGCTCGAGTCGCGCGCCGTCCCGTGCCGCCAGCACGACGCGCGCACCCTGAGCCGCACAGGTCTCCGCGACCGCCCGCCCGAGATGGTGCCCGCCCCCGGTGATGACGACGGTTCGACCGTCGAGCGCCCGCGGGCTCATCGACCGCCAGCCTCGCTGCGGAACGGCTCGGCGTCGACGCCGACCTGGCGTGCCTTGCGGTGCAGGTGGCCCCGCGAGAGCCCGGCGAGCCGCGCAGCCTCGGTGATGTTGCCGGCCGTGCGCGCGAACAGCGCCGCGAGGTAGTCCCTCTCGAAGCGCAGGAGCGCATCGGGGTAGGTCAGCTGGGTCAGGTCGACCGGCGCGGCGTGCGCCGTCGACGCGACCGCCGCACGGAACTCCTCCGGCAGATCTGCCACGCCGAGCTCCTCGGACGCGGGGTGCAGCACCGCGAGCCGCTCGACCACGTTCTGCAGCTCGCGGACGTTGCCCGGCCACGCCTGGCGGGCCAGCAGGATCATCGCCTCCATCGTCATGGTCTTCCGTCCCACGCCGAGCCGTTCGACCGCGAGTTGGAGGAAGTGATCGACGAGCAGAGGCACATCCTCGCGTCGATCCCGCAGCGGCGGCAGCAGGAGCGGCACGACGTGGAGCCGCCAGTAGAGCTCCTGCCGGAACGACCCTTCGCGCACCATCGCCTCCAGGTCACGGTTGGTCGCCGCAAGAACCCGAAAGTCGACAGGGATCGGCGTCGTGCCGCCGAGCCGCACGAGCTCACGCTCCTGCAGCGCACGCTCGAGCTTGGCCTGCACCGGCAGGGACAGATCGCCGATCTCGTCCACGAACAGCGTGCCGCCATCAGCCTTCTCGAGGAGCCCCCGGCGCTGCGAGACCGCGCCGGTGAACGCTCCGGGCTCGTGTCCGAACAGCTCGCTCTCGAACAGGGCCTCCGGGATCGCCGCGCACTGGATCGGCACGAACGGCCCGCCCGAGCGCGTGGACGCCGCGTGGACGGCACGGGCGACGAGCTCCTTGCCCGTCCCCGACTCCCCGCGGATCAACACCGTCGCATCGGACTCCCGGAGCTGTTCGATCGTGCCGAAGACCGCACGCATCGCCGGGCTCTGTCCGATGAGCCCGCCCAGCGCCGTGCGCGCATCCACGAGGCGGCGGAGCTCTCGGTTCTCGCGTAGCGTCGCACGGTGGGCGAGCGCACGTTCGACGCCCAGCAAGAGCTCGTCGACCTCGAACGGCTTGGTGATGTAGTCGAACGCTCCCCCGCGCATCGCATCGACGGCCGAACGGATCGTCGCATGCCCGGTCATCAGCAGGACGATCGCCTCGGGGTCCGCTGCGCGCAGACGCTCCAGCACCTGGAGGCCGTCGACGCCCGGCATCTTGAGATCGACGACGGCGACGTCGAACGGGCGAGCCTCGAACGCACGGGCCGCGCGGTCGCCGCTGTCGAAGGCCTCGACCGCGTAGCCCTCCCGCTCGAGCGCCCGGCGCACGAAGAACCGCATGCTCTCCTCGTCATCCGCCACGAGGACCCGGAGGTTCCGGGACCCCGCGACAGGCGGCTTGGCCGCGGGTGCGGGTGCTTCTGCGGAATTCACGGCGCGCATCCTACTGCCCCGCCACCGGCAGTCGGACCGTGAAGGTCGCCCCCTGCCCGACGACGCTCGCCACCTCGATCGACCCTCCGTGTGCCTCGACGAGGCCGTGGCTCACCGAGAGGCCGAGCCCGGTTCCGCGATGCTCCGGATCGACGTCGCTGTCTCGACTCGTCCAGAACGGCTCGAAGATGTGCGGCACCGCATCGGCCGGGATGCCGGTGCCGCTGTCCTCGAAGCGGATCGAGACCGCGTCTCCGTCGACCCCGACGTCGACGCGCAGCGTGCCGCCGCCTCGCATCGCCTGGATCGCGTTCGTCGCGAGGTTCAGGAAGACCTGGTGGAGCGCATCCGCATCGGCATCGAGCTGCGCGGTCGATGCCCCGCCGCGGACGATCTCGACGCCGGAGCGCCGCGCCCTGGGTTCGATCAGCTGCAGCGACTCGTCGAGCACGCGGCCGACATCGACGGCCGACGCGCGGTCGACACGCTGCCGCGCGAAGTGCAGCAGCTGCTCGGTCACCGCCGCGCCGCGCTGGGCCGCACGCACGATGACCTCCAGCATCTCCCGGCGCTCGGGGTCCGACTCGCCGTCGAGCGCGAGGCGGGCACACCCGTGGATCCCACCGATCACGTTGTTGAACTCGTGTGCGACGCCACCCGCGAGCGTGCCGACCGAGGCCATCTTGGCGGCGTGGACGAGCCGGGCCTGGGCGGCCTTCAGGTCGGACAGGGCCTGCTCGAGGTGCGCGGTCTTCCGCGCCACCTCCGCTTCCAGATTCCGATTCCAGGCCTCGAGCTCTTCGTTCTTCCGGTCGATCTCCGCGCGCGAGGCGCGCAGTTCGGCGACCATCGTCTCGAAGTCCTCGGCGAGGCCGCCCACCTCGTCCCGGGAGCGCGACGCGACGTGGACGTCGAGGTCGCCGCCGGCCACGGCACGCGCGGCGCGTCGGAGGTCGCGGATCGGCCGCACGACGATCCGGATCGACGCGAAGCCGAGGCCACCGATCGCCGCAGCGAAGATCAGCGCCGTCCACAGCACCGTGGTCCGGCGCAGATCCGAGGCCGCGGCATCGGCCAGCTCGCGCTGGGCTTCGACCAGCTCCGCCGTCGAAGCGTCGATGCGGGCATCCGACCGGCGCTCCATCTCCCGGGCCAGGACCTGGACGTTGCTGCGGAGCCGTTCACTGCGCTGTGCATCCCGCGTCCGAAGCTGTTCCCGCAGCGCCTCGACGTCCCCGCTCCCGCCGACGTAGAGGTCGAGCGGCAGGTCGGCGAGCAGACGCGCGCGGGCGTCGGCCGTGTAGCCGATCAGGTCGACGAGCAGCTCCGCAGACTGCGCAGTTCCTGCCGAAGCGAGCCCGTGCATGGCCGCAGCGCTCTGGTCGATCAGTCGGTCCCCGGCATCCACGAAGGCGCGCCGCGCGCCGGGGCCGACGAGGGCGAACAGCGCGCCAGCCGTGACCACCGCCGTCAGACCGAGACCCGCCGCGAGCTTCGCGCCGAGGCCGAATCCCTCGGGACGCGTGTTCATCGACGGTCCTCCACGGCTTCACCCTGCTCCTCATCGAGAATGCGGTCGGCGACTGCGAGGAGCGGCAGCGGCAGCTCGTAGCCGAGCCGCCGCGCCGCGCCGAGATTCACGACCACCTGGTAGCCACGCATCGTGCCGACCGGAATCCGCGCGGGATCTGCACCCCCTTCCAAGATCTGCAGCAGGATCAGCGCCGCTCGCTCGCCGAGCATCCCGTAGTCGGTGAAGACGCCCGCCACCGCGCCAGACAGCGCACCGCGGAGCGACGAGGACACCAGCGGCACGCGCGCCGCCGCCGCCGCCTCGGTCACGCGTTCCATGTTCTCGTAGACGAGGAAGTCGATCGGAACCCAGATGGCCTCGCAGCCGGCTTCCGCAAGCCGCTGGACGGCCGGGCCGAGGTCGGCCACGTCGACGGCCCGCTCTTCGACGAGCTCGATCCGCGGACGGCCGTCCACCGGCTCCGCGAGGTGGCGCTCCATCGCTTTCAGTTCGGCGAGACTGACGACACCTGTGTCCTGCGAACGGAGGATGCCCAAGCGACCGAGGCGCGGAACCGCCCGACGGAACAGGCCGAGCACCGTGTCGGATGGGACCCAGTTGCTGTTGCCGGCGAGCGACGTCCCGGACCCCGACCAGTCCGGACAGATCCCCGACTCGACGGGGTTGGTCACGGCCGTGAAGACCACCGGACGGTCGCGCACGTGCTCCTTGCAGAGGAGGGCAGCCTGGGTGCCGAGTGCGACCACCGCGTCGACCTTCTGCGCGGCGAAGCGCCGGAGTGCCTCGAGCGCGCGCTCTCGATCGGAGTCTGCATCCTCGATGAGGACGACGTGCGGTCGACCCGCGATCCGCAGCGCGGCCTGGAGGCCCGCGAGCGCCTGGAGGTCGTTCTCCGGGCGATGCCAGAGCAGGGCGCCGATCTTCCAAGGCGCACGCGCGGGTTCCTGGGAACGGAGATCCGCGGGGGCCGCCCAGAGGAGCGGGACCGTCAGCGCGGACAGGAGCGAATACCGGAGCACGCCGCGAGGCTAAACAATGGCCCCTCCTCCCGCCGAGGGAACGAGGGGTCCGCGCCTGTTGGGACCGCTAGCATCCCACGCTGCCATGACGAGGACCGAGCCCAGCGCACTCCCCGGAGACCCGGCCGTCCGGCCGAGTTGGGGGGATCGTCTCGGCGCGTGGTCGGCCATCGGCCTGACCACCCTTCCGCTCGCCCTGGCCGCGCTCCTGCTCTGCATGGCAGGGCTCCCCGACTACGCCCTCGACGGAGACGGGGCACTCGTCGAGCTGCGGATCGCCGAGGCCGTGCGGTTCAACCAGTGGCTCGGCTCCTACTCACGCCTCGGCTTCGAGCACCCGGGCCCGCTGCACCTCTATCTCTGCGCGCCTTTCTACGCGGCGTGCGACGGTCGAACCGGCGCACTGAACCTCGCGGTCCTCGTGCTCCAGTCCCTCGCCCTGGTGACGAGCCTCGTCCTCGCGCTGCGCGCGGATGGGCCCCGACTGGTCGTGGCAGGCGGTCTCGCGGCTTCGATCTACATCGCGTCGCTCGGGCAGACGCTGATGACGATCTGGGACCCCGCGATGGCGATCCTGCCGCTGTGGCTGTGCATCGCCGGCGCCGGCCTCGCCGTCGGCGGACGTCCGGCGGCGGCCATCCCAGCCGTTCTCGCCGGATCGTTCGCCGTCCAGGCCCACCTGAGCCTCGTGCCGCCGGTCGCCGTCGCGCTCGGGGCCGTCACGCTGCACGCCGTTGCGACGATCCGGAATGCGCCCAGGGAGACCCGCCGGTGCTACGCCATCGCGATCGGCACGGGCCTTCTCTCCATGCTGCCGACCCTCGTCGAGCAGTTCTGGTCCCGGCCGGGGAACCTGACGCTGATCGCCGAGGCGTTGGGTGCGGACGGCCCGCGGCCGTCGCTGGCGGACGCTCTCGGCATCACCGCTGCACAACTCAGCGCGCCTGTCCGTGACCTCCTCGGACTCGACGAGGGCCTCACGACCACGATGGCCCTGGCGCAGCTCGTCGCGGGCGCAGGGGCCGTGGTGGCGGCATGGCGGAGCGAGAGCCGTGCCCTGTTCGGTCTCGCATGCGTCGCGCTGGCAGTCCAGGCCTCTGCGCCCCTGGCCGTCCTCCGCATCGTCGGCGAGATCCGTCCGCACATGCTGCAGTGGATTGCGACCGCAGGCGCGGTCGGCCTCTGGCCCGTGATCGCAGCCCTCGGTCTGGGCTCGCGGCGCAGCCGTGCTGCGAGCCTCCGGCTCGCGGCGGCAGTGATCCTCGGCTGCACGGTCGTCTACGCGGGTGCGACCCGCCTCGCCGCCCAGACGCTCGTCTTCATCGCGTCGGTCGAGAGGGACCCCGGCAGCGCCGCCGGCACGCCCGGCCTCGCGATCCTCCTCGACGCCATCGCGGCGGCTGTTCCCGACGGCCCACGAGACGTGCAGCTCCGCGTGCTGTCCGCCGACGCTCCGAAGCCCGGCTACCCCGACTTCACGGCGGGCAACGGACTGGTGCTCGGCCTCAAGAAGCGGGGATTCGTCGTCGCCCCCGAACCCGCCCACGCGTTCGCCTATCCGCGCTGGATGGACGTGCCGGGCGCGCGGCCGCTCAACCTCGTCGTCTTCGATCCGAGCAACGCGGCGCGGATCGTCGAGCCAGGCAAGGCGCTCGCGACCCGCGACTTCGGCGTGGTGGGTTTCGCGCTCTTCCGCGAGGCGCCGACGCTCCGCAGCCCCTGAGCCGCGTGTCTCGAATCGGGACGTTCGCTATGCGGACACCCCCGTCCGGCGCCGATGAGGGCGGTGCAGCATCCCCGACGACGGAGCCTGGTTCTCAGCGACGGCACGATGCTCCGAGCGGTGCTGCGAGAGTGAGAGTTTGCCCGAGTCGCGAGGGGGCTGCGCGCGCGAGAAGGCTGCGTGCAGCCCCCGTCTTTCTCGGTCCCGCGGGAACCGCACGCCCCAACGCGCGAGGGGCAAGGTCGGACCGCCGGCCGTGCCGCAGCCGGCGCGCAGCGGCCGCTCGGTCCATCCGCCGTTCGCCGACGCGCGGGGCCCCACGCGTTCAGGTTGCAGAACGCAGCGATCGCATGACGTCGAGGATCGCATCCGCGTCGGTCAGCTTGTGGCGGACCTTGCCGCGGTGCACCCCCTGGGCGATCTCGAAGCCGTCGTAGTTCTGCCAGTCCCGGTAGTCGACGAAGTCGACGCCGCGCGCGGCGAGGAGAGCCGGGATCGCGGCGGCCTCGTCGCTCGGAAGCAGGTCGGCCTGCCGCTGCCCGAGGTCCGCGACCAGTGCGGCGACCGTGTCCTTCGAGTCGGGGCTGTTGTTCCCGATCAGGCCGGTCGGTCCACGCTTGGCCCAACCCACCACGTAGTCCCCGGGCACGACGGGCCCATCGGCCGACTCCAGCACACGGCCCGCGTCGTTGGGGACGATGCCCCGGCGTTCGCAGAACGGGAGGCCGGGCACCGGAATGCCGCGGTAGCCGATCGCCGCGAGCACGAGGTCACAGTCGATGCGCAGCAGCTCCCCCGTCCCGTGCGGCCGGGGCACGCCGTCGGAGTCCGGCTCGAGCCGGTTGCGTTCGCACTCGAGGGCGACCACCCTCCCTTCCACGCCGAGGACCGACCGCGGGGAGGCGCGGAAGACCGTGCGGAGCCGTCGGCCGGAGATCCCGTCCGCCGCCGCGAGTTCCTGCAGGAGCGCCAGGTTCCGCTGCGCGGAGCGCGGCGCCGACGCGCCGAGCCACGCCGCGGAACAGGCGTCGACCTCGACTTCCGTCGCGGGAACCTCGACCGAGACGCCGTCGAGGCGGGCGATCTCCTGGAGTTCCTTCGGGCTGAACGCCGCCTGGGCCGGACCCCGCCTTCCCACGAGCACCACCTCTTCGACGCCGGAACGCCGGAGTTCCTCGAGCGCCGCCTCGCTGATGTCGGTCGACTCCAGGCGCGACGGCTCCTGCAGCAGGACCCGCGCGACGTCCATCGCGACGTTGCCGTTGCCGATCACCGCGACGCGACGGACACGGCCGAGATCGAACCGGTGCGTCTGGTGGTCCGGATGCCCGTTGTACCACCCCACGAAAGCCGTCGCCGAATGCACGCCCGCGAGGTCCTCGCCCGGGACTCCCATGCGGCGGTCGCCCTCGTTGCCCACCGCCCAGATCCGGCAGTCGTAGGCAGATCGGAGATCCTCGACGGTCAGGTCCTTCCCCACCTGGACGTTGCCGAAGAAACGGAACGTCGGCGCCTGCGCGATCTGGTCGTAGATGCGGGTGACGCTCTTGATCTTCTGGTGATCCGGCGCGACCCCCCCGCGGACCAATCCGAACGGCGTCGGCAGCCGCTCGAACATGTCACAGCGGGCGGTCAGCCCCTCGACCTTGGACAGGGCCTCGACCGCGTAGAACGCAGAAGGCCCCGATCCGATGACGGCGACGCGCAGCGGCCTCGCCCCGCTGCCCAGGAG
>JBEAPQ010000034.1:0-13330 GCA_041164325.1 Planctomycetota bacterium
GGGCAGCTCGGGACTGTGCGCGAACGCCACAGGCGGCGCGTAGACATCGAGCAGAGGGACCAGGGTCTCCTGCACCTCCAGGAACGACACTTCCCGCTGGCCCCGCGAGACCCAGCGCCCGATCGCCATCAACAGCAACAGAGGTTTGTGCGGCTTCCGCTGTCCGTTGGAGCGGTCGACCCGAAGCCGACCGATCCGATCGAGGAACGCCTCGGCCAACGTCACGGACGAGCCCCCCGCCCACGCTTTCCCGGAACCGCCTTCACGCCCCCATCGCAGCACGCGAACGCCCGATGAAGAAGCGCCAAGGCCGGGATCATCGCCTTCATCTGACGCGCAAGTCTGCTGACGCAACGCGCGACGCGTGCTTCCGCCTGCTTCATGACCGGCGGTGGTCATGCGTTTCGGATACCCTGCCCCGGTCCGATGCTTGCGACCGATCCGATCCTCGTCCTGGGTGCGCCACGCTCGGGCACGACCTACCTGCAGTCGATCCTCGACCGGCATCCGCAGGTGGAGCTGACGAACGAACTCCGCGTGTTCTCGTGGCTGCACGAGGCGACGCGCAACCTGCCGACCGAGATCGGTGCGGAGCTGGCGCGTCCGAATGCGTTCGTCGAGCAGCTCGCCGAGGAGTTGCCGGAAGTCGTGCGGCGGCACTACGCGGAGCGTGCACCGGACGCGCAGTGGTGGGGCGACAAGAACCCTCACTACGCCGCCGACCCGGGCGTGCTGGAAACCGTGCTGGACTGCTATCCCGAGGCGCAGTTCGTCCACATCGTCCGTGATCCGCGCGCGGTCGTCGCCTCGCTCGCGCGCAAGGTCCACGACGACGGCACCCCGTGGATCCCGCTTGCCGAAGCGCATGTGATGGTCGTCACGCACATGCAGAACGCCGTCGCACTGGAGGATCGACCGGACGTCCACTACCAGCGGGTCCGCTACGAGGACCTCGTGCAGGATGACGCGGAGGTCGCGGGGCGCGTGCTCGACGAGCTGGGCATTCCGCGCGCGGACGAGGTCGAGAGCTACTGCGAGCAGCAGCGCAGGCAGCGCATGCCGGTCAGTGGACCGACGACCGACATCGAACACGCCGACTTCTCGCTCGACGGACTCCGCGAAGCGTCACGCAGCGCATGGCGTGACACGGTGCCGGCCGATCGTCAGCGGGAGAGCCTGCAGATGTTCGCGCCCTGGCTGCTGCGGTTCGGCTACGAGGACCGGGATTCCCTCGACGCCGAGAACCGGGCGATCGCCGACTGACGACGCGGCTACTCGCCGAGATAGATGCGCCTGAGGTCCCGCCGCGCGAGCAGCGCGCGGTAGGCGTCGTCGCGCAGGTTCCCTTCCGCGTCGATGAGCACTGCAGACAAGTCGGAGCCCTGACGCGTCGACCGTCTCTGCCTCCAGGAATCCTCGAGTCGCCCCAGGAACGCCTGGCGCTGGGCTTCGGGCGCCAGGAAGTCGTAGCCACCGCCCGAGGGGCCGATCCCGGGCTCGGCGCGGAGCGCGGCCTGGGCCACGAAGCGCACCGCGTCGTACGGGTCTCGCAGGAGTTCGGCGGTGTAGGGCAGCATCCAGTCGGTGCCCGATGCGACACGCGCTTCCGCCCGCCCGAACGCCGCCGCGACGAGGGCCCGGACCCCCGCGTCACCGCGGAGGGCCCACAGGACACCGGCGGCAACCTCGCGCGCCTCCTCGTGCTCCGGGCCCTCGAGGTCGGGAGCCGCGACGTTCCAGCCGTCGGCCAGCTGCTGCGCCGTCCAGCCGATCGGCTGGTCCAGATGGCAGAGATTGCAGGCGTTCGGCCGACCGACGTCGAGCGACTCCTGCGCGGACGGTGACCCGACCGTGTGGCTGCGGATCGCCTTGAGGAGCCCGAACGTCGTGTAGGGCATGTGGCAGTCGTAACAGCTCGTCGTGCCTTCCGGGTGCCGGCTGTGCTGGGCTGCTGCGCCTGCGTCCTGGAACTCCTCGTGACACTGCGTGCAGGCCGCATCGGTCCGCATCCCCGGCCCGAGCTGGTCGTCCGCCCACTCCGCGCGTGGCCGCGGGTCATCGGCGGCTTGGTGCATCTGGTGGCACGACAGGCAGGTCATCCGATGCGCGCCATCGCCCTGCGCGTAGCACGGGGACGCGAGCAGGCCGTGGTAGTCGCGCCCGCTGATGCGGACCTGGCCGTCCTTCCAGAAGATCGTGTCGAAGAACTCCGGCTGCTGTTCGAGCTGCCGCGCCAGCTCCGGCGCAGCTGCGTTCTGCGGGGCAACGATGACCCGGGTGTCCGCGAGCACGTCACCAGCACGGTAGGTGTGGCCGACCTCGAGCCACTGCTCCGCGAGCTCGCGCCGAGGCACCGTCACGCCGTGACACTGGCCGCAGACTTCGGCCTCCCGCACCGGGTCCATGCGCGCCGGGTTGGCGATCGTCGTGTCCGCAGCATCCCCGAGGTGGAGACCGTAGCGCCGCAGAGGGTCCCGGTTCGCAGCGACGTGCGCCCCACCCGGGCCGTGGCAGGCCTCGCAGGCGATGCCGAACTCGCCGACGTGCGTGTCGACGTGTCCGTCGGCGAGGCGCGGCTGCCCCCAGGTCGTGTGGCACACGATGCAGTTGGCATTCCACCGCGCGCTGCCGAGCTGCTGCTGCGTGCCGGGCGGCATCAGGAACGCCGCGTCCACCGGCATCCAACGCGCCTCGTCGATCCGGTAACAGAGAGGGAACATCGTCAGCTCCCGCCCTTCTCCGGTCGCGAACCAGTAGGACTGGAAGTGGTGCGACCCGGTCGTCTGCACCACCTCGCGCTCGACCCAGTCCTCCCCGGCCGGCGTGCGGACCGCAATGCCTGCGAAGTAGCGGTCCCCGCGGCGGGCGAGTCGGTAGCGGTCGCCACGGTGCTCGAAGACCTCCTCGACGATGTCCGGCACCACAGCCTCCGGCGTGGCCGCCTGCGTCATCGTCCGGTGGTAGCTCGCGCGCCAGGTCGCATCTTCGTGCGGGTGGCAGGCACGGCACGTGTCCGACGTCACCACGTCCGGGTCGGGGGAACGGCCCTCCAGCGGACGGTCGGTCGGTGGTTCGACGTCGGGAATCGGGGCCTGCACCGCCACGCTGGTCAGTCCGAGCGTGGCCAGGGCCGCGACGACGACCAGGACACCGCGCCCCCTGCCGAGCCCGGAGTCGGCGCGTGCCGCCGCCCAGAGTGGCCAGAGGCCGACGGCGATCAGCACGGTGACGACGAAGGGGTCCATCGGGCGGCGGATTGTAGGACGAGCCCCGCCCCGACCGGGACTGGCGCCTCGACTCCTGGATCGCTACTCTCCTTCGCCCCTGTGTTGCAGGTTGATGCGTCGATCGGACGCCAACCTGCCGTGTGAGAGCGATTCGATACCTTCCGCCCTCGATCGAGGGCCGGCGGCGCATGTGGGATGCCGACGGACGAGGAGGCCTCGAAGGCGAACTCCTCCCTCCGTCTGGACATGCAAGACTCCACCTCCCCCGGCGGCGTTGCCGCCGGTGACGCCCCCTCCGTCTCTTCCGACCCGTTCGCCCTCGTCCCCGCCGCGCTGCGGACGACGATGACGCGGCGGGGCTTCACCGACCTCACCGAAGTCCAGACGGCCGTCCTGGCCGCGGACGCGGCGACGCACGACCTGCGGATCTCGTCGCGGACCGGTTCGGGCAAGACCGTCGCCATCGGCCTCGGCTTGGGTGAGCTCCTCATCGCCACCGCGGGTCGACGGGATCTTCCCGGCCCGACGACGCTGGTCATCGCGCCGACCCGTGAGCTGGCCGACCAGGTCGCCCGGGAGTTCACGTGGCTGTTCGCCGAAGTGCCTGCGGTGCAGGCCGACAGCGTGACCGGCGGCACGAGTGTGCTCCACGAGCGGCGGCGCCTGGAGCGCCGGCCCCGCATCCTCGTCGGCACGCCGGGACGCCTGCTCGACCACATCCAGAACAGCGCGGTCGACCTCTCCGCCGTCGACCAGCTCGTGCTCGACGAGGCGGACCAGATGCTCGACCTCGGGTTCCGCGACGAGCTCGACGCCATCCTCGAAGCCCTGCCGAGCGCACGGCGCACGCACCTCGTGTCCGCGACGTTCCCGGAGGAGGTGCGCGAGTTCGTCGAGCGCATCCAGTCCAACGCGGTCACGGTCGCAGGAACGCCTCCGGGCGAGGCCCACGCAGACATCGAGCACATCGCCTGCATCTGCCACCCTCGCGATCGCTACGACGCACTCGTCAATCTGTTGCTGATGACCGAGGGCGAACGGACGTTGGTCTTCGTCCGAACCCGTCAGGACACCGCGACCGTCGCCGAGCAGCTCGCCGAGGACGGCTTTGCCGCGATGGCGATCAGCGGCGACATGGCGCAGCCGCAGCGGACCCGCACGCTGCAGGCGTTCCGCCGCGGCATCGTCACGGCGCTGGTGGCGACCGATGTCGCCGCGCGCGGTATCGACGTGCCGGAGATCACGCAGGTCGTCCACCTCGACCTGCCGATGGACAGCGCGACCTACACCCACCGCAGCGGACGCACGGGCCGAGCCGGACGCAAGGGCCGGAGTGTCATGCTGGTGCCGCCCGGTGCCCGGCGACGTGCGTTCCGCATCCTCGACGAAGCGGGCCTCGACGCCTCTTGGCGCGACGTGCCCGGGCCGGAGCCGATCCAGCGGATGCTCGACGAGCGGGCGGAAGGTCGGCTCCTTGCGCTGGTCGGCGAGGAAGGACCGCAGGCCACGGCGCGGGATCTCGGCACCGCCGAGCGGCTGCTCGAGGGGCGTGACCCGGCCGAGGTCGTGGCCCGCCTGCTGGCCAAGGCGCGCCCGCGACCCGTCTGCGCCCCGCGCGAGATCGAAGTGCCGACGCCGGCGCGCGGCCGGGAGCGCGACCGTGCCCCGGGCCCCGACCGTGCTCCCCGCCGCGAGGCTCCGCGACGCACCCAGGGACCCGGCGCAGACGGCTACGTCTCGTTCGTCATCAACTGGGGCACCCAGCAGGGGGCCAGCCCGAAGCGCCTGCTGGCCCATGTCTGCCGTCGCGGCGGCATCACCGGTGACCGGATCGGCTCGATCGACGTGGCCCCCCGCGGCGCGACGTTCGAAGTCGACCGCGCGGTGGCGCGGGCGTTCGCGACGCGGGTCCGGACGCCCGACCGCCGGGACCCCCACCTGATCATCCGCCCGGTCGACGACGCCCGCGTCCGCGAAGCGTGAGATCCGGTGACTCTCTGGAGTCACCGCCTCTCCCACATCAACGCACGAGGATCGGTCCGAGCACGAGCCGGAAACCGATGCTGTTGCTGTTGAAGTCCGGGTTGAGGTAGTTCCGGGTGGCCGAGCGGCACGAGACGGGCACGGTCACCCAGCTGCCACCACGGATGATCCGCACCGGCCCGGTGCGGATGAACGGATCGGCGACCGGGTCTGCCGTGTAGGGCGCGTTCGCGTCCATGCACCACTCCCAGACGTTGCCGTGCATGTCGAACAACCCCCAGGCGTTGGCGGGATACGTGCCGACATCCGTGGTTCGTCGGACGTAGGTTCCGTAGTTGGCGTCCGCCGGCGTCAGGCTGTTCCCGACCGAGTACTCGGTCGTGGTTCCGGCGCGGCAGCAGTACTCCCACTCGGCTTCGGTCGGCAGCCGGTACTCGTAGCCCGCGGGAACCCTTCCGGCGGCCACCTCGGCGGCAGTCAGAGCGCCGCAGAACGCGATCGCCTCTTCCCACGTGACCCTGTCGACCGGCTGGTTCGGGCCGACGAACCCCGACGGGTTGGTCCCGGTCCGCGCCGCGTACTCCGCCTGGGTGACCTCGTGGCGGGCCATCCAGAACGGCCACGTCAACGTCACCGAGTGGACCGGGCGTTCGAGCACGCCGCTCGCCGTCGTTCCCATCAGGAACGTCCCCGGATCGATCAGCACCATGCCGAGCGCGGGGTCGGGCACCCCGGCGAAGATCGTCATCAGCAGGTCGGTCGAACCCCACTGGCTCGAGGCGACCATCCGCACCGTGTAGATCCCTGCGTTCGTGTAGGTGAACGAGGGGTTCTGCAGCGTCGAGTCGACGGTGCCGTCGTCTTCGAAGTCCCAGGCCCAGGACGTGGGGACGTTGGTCGACGTATCCGTGAACTGCACGTGCAGCGGCGCCCCACCCTGGGAAGGCGTGGCCGTGAAGCCGGCAATCGGCGGCCCGGGCGCGACGACCGTCTCTTCGATGTCGTTCTGCGCCCAGTAGAGGAAGTTGTTCGACAGGTCCCAATCGAGGCACTGGACGTCGAACGCAAACCCCACCACGGACGTCGTGTTCGGGACGACGAGAGGTGTCGTGTCCCGCTGGCCGCTGGCATCGAGGAACGCCACGCTCTGCAGGAAGATCGACGAAAGGTCGACGCGCGTGAGGCCGACGGGCACGAAGTCGGGGAGCGACAGCGCGGAGGCGTTGGGGTGTGGGAGCGTCCACAGTTCCACGCAGAGGTTCTGGGATGCAGAGGGCGGGTAGCTGTAGCGGTACTGCGCCGTCCGACCGACCAGGGCGGGTGAGATGGTCGTCATCGAGCGATCGCAGCTGCTGCGCTCCCAGAGGTCTCCCCGCGCGGCCACGCCATCTCGCCCACCGAACAACAGGGAGCGGCCCGCCCGCAGATCGAACGTCGCACCCGCACCGTGACGCGCCTCGGGCAGGCTCGCGGATCGGACCTCGGTCCAGGTCGAACCATCCCATCGCCACGCGTCGCCGTAGATCGTTCGGCCCGAGAACGTGCGTCCGCCGTGCAGCACGAGCTCCCCGCACTGGGGATCGAAGACGACCGTGCTGCCGAGCCGCGCCAGCGGAGACTGCGCGGGCGACAGTTCGGTCCAATCCGCGCCGTCGAAGCTCCAGGTGTCCCCGAACTGCATGTGCGGCGCCCCACCGCCGAACAGCAGAACCCCGCCGCGCTCCAGGTCGCAGGCCATCGCCGGACCACGGCGTGCCGACGGCCGAGAGGCGGAGGCGATCGGGGTCCAGCGGACGCCGTCCCATTCCCAAGTGTCACCGTGGTAGACCGGCCCGGTCCCCACACCGCCGAACAGAACCGTGCGGCGACGGACCGGGTCGTAGGTCATGCCGAACTCACCGCGTGGGCTGGGTGCGATCGACGTCGCCACACGCGACCACGCCGCCCCGTCGAACTCCCACGTGTCGTCGAGCCCGACCGCATCCGGATTCGGGTTTCCCGAGCGGGGCTGGAATCCGCCGAAGAGCACGAGCCGCCCGCGACGGGCGTCGTGGACGAGCCCGTGGGCCCAGCGCCCCGGCGGCATCGCCACACCCCGGTTCTGCACCCACGCGTGCCCGTCGAACGACCAGAAGTCGGCGAGCGGCACGCCCGTGTGATCCTGTCCTCCGAACAGCCACGACAGGCCGCGCCCCGGGTCGTTTGCGAAACCCACGCGGCTACGAGCCGTCGGAGCCGGCGCGGACGGGTCCGGAATGACCTGCGTCCAATCTTGGGCCGCGCAGGTCAGTGCCGAGAAGCCTGCCCAGGCGGTACGGAGCAGGAGAGCGCGGCAGCAATCGTGTAGGGAACTCATCGGCGGACTGGCACGCCGGGACGGCCCAGCACGAACACGCGGGAACTCAACGTAACCAGCAGGCCCCTTTCGTCAACTCGACCCCGAACCGCGGCCGCGCCAGAGCGCTTGCCGAGGTTTCGTCACCGCCCGTCAGGGCCAACTGCGGAGCTTGTAGAAACGCGCGCCGGGCACGTGGAAACCGACGTCTTCTCCGCCAACGGTCCTGCCTCGATCGGACCACCAGGACTCCGTCGCCCCGACGAGCAGCAGCGGCCCCCGGGTCCCGAGGCGCGTGATGCTCTTCACATCGTCGACCACCGGGAGCGGTGCAAACGGCGAGAACGCACGCTCGGTGCGATCGAAGGTCCAGAGCCGCTCGAGATCCGACAGGAACAGGAGGCCGGTCGTGTGGTCGAGAACGAGGTCGTGCCCTCCGGGCGGCTGCTCCGTGCCGATGGCGGGAAGCGCGTAGCGATCCCTCACCGCGAGTCCGTCTTCACCGAGGGTGAGCGTGACGAGCTCGTCCCCACCGAGGGCCCAGATCAGCTGGGAGGCGGGGTCCTGGACGACGCCGTGCGCGTCGCGGAGTTCGACGGTCTGCATCGGCGCCGACGGGTCCTCGAGAGACCACCGGGTCAACGCGTTGCCGTGGCTCGACGCCACGAGCGCTGTGCCGTCGTGGAGCGGCTCGACCGCGTGCGGGTTGCCGCCCACTTGGGCTGCGAACTGCACCTTGCGATCGGCGAGGCGAACCCGGAACAGTCCGCCGCCCGAGGCGACGACGAGCGCCGCGGTCCCGCGGTCGACGGGACGGACGTCCGTCGGGTGCGCGAGCCACGCGCGTTGCTCGTCGACCAGTCCTTCCCCCGCCCACGACCAGAGCACGTCCTGCGTGCGCACATCCCGGAGCTCGATGGCTGGGACCGCTTGGTTGCAGCCCATGACGTGCCCGAGGTAGGGCCTTCCCCTCCGCCGCGCGAAGAGCCAGTCGAGCGCAGCCCCTTCGAGGGCGTAAGCCTGGTTCCAGGAGTCGTGACCGACGCCCGGTAGCTCGACGTAGTGGGCGGTGCCGCCGGCGCGTCGGGCCGCATCGACCATCTCGTGCGAGCGCGACGGCGGGACCACGCGGTCGGCTCCGCCGTGCCATGCGAAGACCGGTAGGTCGGAGAGAGCCGTCGCCGTGGACGGATAGCCCCCGCCGCAGACCGGTGCGACCGCCGCGAACAGACCGGGCTCACGGGATGCCAGGTGCCACGACCCGAAGCCGCCCATCGACAGCCCGGTCAGGTAGATCCGGTCAGGGTCGTGGGACACCTCCGCGAGGGTCTGCCGCAGCGCGGACAGCGCCACGTCGAGCCACGGCGAGTCGAGTTCCGCCGGCTCGGTGCGCTGCTGGTCCCAGCGCACCGGGATCCACATCGCACCCTTCGCACACTGCGGGGCGACCACGATGGACCGGAAGCGTTCCCGGTAGTCCTGCCGGATCATCCGGTCCGGGAAGTGCCGGAGCTGCGCCTCGTTGTCGTCGCCCCGCTCCCCCGCCCCGTGCAGGAACAGGACCACCGGGAGGCGCTCATCGTCCGCGAGATCTTCGGGGACCATCACGCGGTAGCCGAACGAACGACCCGCGAACGGCCCTTCCTCCACCGTCACACGCGCCGCGCGGAACTCCTGGGCCGCCAGGGATGCCGTGGCCCACAGGAAGCAGGCCGCCGCGAAACGCGTGGGGTTGAGCATCGAGGCATTGTGGCCCGCACGCGGACCGCGGGCGAGACTGTGCGCCGCACCCGAACATGAACGCGCGCCTCTCCTTCGCTCACATCGCCGCGCCAGCCCTGCTGCTGGCCGCGTCCTGCACCACCGAACCTCGCCACAGCGAGCCGTCCCCAGCGCACGGGCTTCCCGAGCCCGCCCGCGAGTTCCGCGCCGCGTGGGTCGCGACCGTTGCCAACATCGACTGGCCGACGAAGCCCGGCCTGCCGGTCGAGACGCAGCGGCAAGAAGCGCGCGCGATCCTCGATCGACTCGTCGCGCTCGGCATGAACGCCGTCGTGTTCCAGGTCCGACCCCAGGCCGATGCGCTCTACCAGTCCGAGTGGGAGCCCTGGTCCTACTACCTGACCGGGCAGCAAGGGCAGGCGCCCGAGCCGTTCTACGACCCGCTGCAGTTCTGGTGCGACGAGGCGCATGCGCGCGGACTCCAGCTCCACGCCTGGTTCAACCCCTACCGCGCCCACCACCCGGCCGGGAAAGGCCCGCACGCCGAAAACTCGATCGTCGCGTCACGCCCCGAGCTCTGCGTCACGCTCGGTGATGACGGCTACCGCTGGATGGACCCGAGCCTGCCCGAGGTCCGCGCGCATTCGACGGCCGTCGTGCTCGATGTCGTGCGTCGCTACGCCATCGATGGCGTCCACTTCGACGACTACTTCTATCCCTACCCCTCCTACAACGACGGCGCCGACTTCCCCGACCAGGCGAGCTACGACGCCTACCGGGCCGATGGCGGCACGCTGGCCCGCGCGGACTGGCGGCGCGATGCGGTCGACACGTTCCTCGAGGAGCTCTACGCACAGATCAAGGCGGAGCGACCGGCGTGCGAGTTCGGCATCAGCCCGTTCGGAATCTGGCGCCCCGGCCACCCGGAGGGGATCCAGGGACTCGACCAGCACGAGGTCCTCTTCGCCGACGCACGCCGCTGGTGGAACGAAGGCTTCGTCGACTACCTCACCCCCCAGCTCTACTGGCCGATCGCGCAGATCCCGCAGAGCTTCCCGGTCCTGTTGGGCTGGTGGGCCGACCAGAACCGGACGCAGCGCCACCTGTGGCCGGGGACCTCGATCGGGCGTGCGAAGGGGGACGCCGGCGTCACCGAGATCCTGAACCAGGTCCAGGTCGTCCGCGGCATGCTGCGCGACGACCCGGGACTCTGTCTGTTCAGCATGAAGGTCCTGATGCCCGCCGATTCGAAGCTCGCCGAGGCACTCGGCAGCGGGCCGTGGGCGTCCCCCGCACTGATTCCTGCGTCCCCGTGGCTCGACTCCGCACCTCCGGCCGCCCCGACCCTGGTCGAGGTCGAGGGCGCGGACGGCCGCGCGCGGATCACCCTCGACGAAGCGCCCGCCGAGCGGTTCCAGGTCGTCGTGCAGGAGCTGCGGAAGGGCCGTTGGACGACCGCAGCGATCCTGCCTCGTGCACAGCGGGTCCACGTGGTATCCGGTGACGCCGAACGCGTCGCGTTCCGCGCGGTCGACTGGAGTCGCAATCTCAGCGCGCCGGTCTTCTTCGACCTTCGATGACGGGGTCATTCCCCGGGGATCCCGCGGGTGCCCCCGAACCTCTGGACGGGGAGGGACCCCCTCAGTACCGTCGCCGGGCCCTACCCGGGTCGTCCTCCCCACTGCGCCGCTTCGTTCGCGGAGAGGGGGTCGTGCCCCAGCGCACCGCGGGCGTTCCCACTTTGGTTGGGATCTGTCCCCGAGGCTCCGAGACTCCGACATGAATCGCCTGCGTCCGGACTGGACGAACCTCGTCTTCATCGCCGTCGCCCACCTGCTGGCCGTCGCCGCGATCTTCTACATGGCCCTGGTCCACTTCTCGTGGATGACGGTCGCCTTCGGACTGATCTGGGGCGTCTTGTGCAGCCTCTCGATCACCGGCGGCTACCACCGGCTGTTCTCGCACGGTGCCTACGCGGCCGTTGCACCGATCCGCGCGTTCTACCTCGCGTTCGGCGCCGCCTCGGTCCAGAACTCCGCGATCGCGTGGTCGGCCGACCACCGCACGCACCACGCACACACCGACACGGACGAGGACCCCTACAACATCCGCCGTGGCTTCTGGTGGGCGCACATCGGCTGGGTCCTGTTCCGGGCGCCGAAGCCGAAGAACTTCGACCTGGTCAAGGACCTCCAGCGCGACCCGCTGGTCATGTTCCAGCACCGCTACTACGTGCCGATCGCCCTGCTGTTCGGCGCCGCGCTGCCGTTCGCGGTCGGCTCGCTGTGGGGTGACGCCATCGGCGCCTGCCTCGTGGCCGGCTTCCTGCGGCTCGTTCTCCAGTGGCACGCGACCTTCTCGATCAACTCGCTGACCCACATGGTCGGCAGCCAGCCCTTCGGGGACCGGACCTCGGCGCGGGACTCCTTCTGGATCGCGCTGGTGACGTTCGGTGAGGGGTACCACAACTTCCACCACCGGTTCCAGAACGACTACCGCAACGGCATCCGCTGGTACCACTTCGACCCGACCAAGTGGTGGGTCTGGACGCTGGCCCGGTTCCGCTTGACCCGGAACCTGCGGCGCGTCCCCGCGGAACGGATCGAAGCCGTCCGCCGCGAGGCCAAGAAGAAGGCTGCGGCCTGAAGATGCCGCAAGCCAGGTTCTCCGAGCTCGGGCTGCTCCCCGAGCTCGTCGAGGCTGTCGCAGCCTGTGGCTACGACACTCCCACGCCCATCCAGGCCCAGTCGATCCCCGAGCTGCTGAAGGGCTTCGACCTCCTCGGCATCGCGCAGACCGGTACCGGCAAGACCGCGGCGTTCACGCTGCCGATGCTGCAGTGGCTCGCCGAAGCCGGAGATCGCCCGCGACCGGGACGGCCGCGCGCCCTCGTGCTGACGCCGACCCGGGAACTGGCTGCCCAGATCCACGAGTCGTGCGTCGCCTACGGGCGCAAGCTGCCCCGTCTGCGGTCGGCGGTGATCTTTGGCGGCGTCAGCCAGAAGCCGCAGGAGAAGATCCTGTCCGCACCGCTGGACATCCTCGTCGCGACCCCCGGCCGGCTCCTCGACCTGATGGGCCAGAAGCGGGTCCACCTCGATGACGTCGAGATCTTCGTCCTCGACGAGGCCGATCGGATGCTCGACATGGGATTCATCCGCGACGTCGAGAAGGTCATCGCCCAGCTCCACCACGAGCGACAGTCGGTGCTGTTCTCGGCAACGATGCCGGCGGAGATCGTCGCGCTGACCAAGCGCATCCTGCACCAGCCGGTCCGTGTCGAGGTCACGCCCCCCGCGAAGACCGCCGATCGGATCGAGCAGTCCGTCTACCTCGTCGAGAAGGCCGACAAGCGAGAGCTCCTGGCCGAACTCCTGAACGACGGCCGGATGGTCCGGACCCTCGTGTTCACGCGGACCAAGCACGGCGCGGACCGGGTCGCGCGCCACCTGACCAAGTGCGGTATCCAGGCCGCCGCGATCCACGGCAACAAGTCGCAGAACGCGCGGGAGCGCGCGCTCGACGGCTTCAAGAACGGCAAGATCCCGGTGCTCGTGGCGACCGACCTCGCCGCACGCGGCATCGACGTCGACGACGTGACCCACGTCGTCAACTTCGACCTGCCCAACGTTCCGGAGACCTACGTGCACCGGATCGGCCGCACCGCGCGCGCCGGGCGCGAAGGCATCGCGATGGCGTTCTGCGACGTCGACGAACGACCCCTGCTCCGCGACATCGAGAAGCTGATCCGCCGGACGATCCCGATCGTTCCTGAGCACCCGTTCCGCTCGAAGGTGCCGATGGCAGCCCCCCGAGCTCCCGCTGCGCCGAGCCGCAAGGGTGCGGGTCCGCAGCGAGGCGGCGGAGGCGGACGGAAGCGCGGGCGACGCCGTTGAGCGCGCCCGACGCCTGATCGGCGAGGGCTCCAAGTCCGGGACGACCCCGATGTGCGAGGCAGGGATCGACGTATGATCCCCGCCCATGGGTCGCCAGTGGCTGCAGAAGAACAAGGAGATCAACGCCAACAAGCGGGCGAAGATCACCACCAAGCTCGTCCGTGAGA